>JAAXJC010000144.1 GCA_012270045.1 Luminiphilus sp. | reverse complement strand
TTATTGGCCTCGCCCCAGGCCGCGGTCTCTTCGGCTCCCGCGGACGCAGTGATCCTGGCGTAAATCCGCGCGCCACGTTTGCCGGCAGATGCGGTTGATTCCAGCGCTACAAAGCCGGCCGCCTCGGCCGGCAAGGTGCCGGTGTGTCGTGGGTACTCGGGAAGCCTGCCGTTTTGGCGCAGCCAGTGAAGGGCCCGGGGGGTAATCCAGGAATCTGCGGCACCAATTAATGCGATGTCGATGCTGCCGTCTTCCAACGCTTGAGCCGCATCCCTGACGCTGGCCAGTCCAGATGCCCGCCCTGTTTGCACAAGTCGTGCGAGCGTGACGTTTATGCCCTCGGGGATGCAGTGCATGACATTGTTCTTGACCATTTCGTCGTAATTCAGGTGACGATCGGCGGGATTGCCTCCGGAGGTGCCGACAAATATTCCAACTCTCTGGTCGCTCCCTGCTGCGCAGTCGTCCAGACACTCCTCCAGAGCGGGCTGCATCAGTGCCTTGAGTCGCGCTTGGCCTAACAGGCCGTCGGTCAGAACGGATACCTGCGCTCCCCTTATGGGCTCCTGCTCATTTTCGCCCGCCGCGATTGAAGTGCCGGGCAAGGTTTCCAGCCGGGATACACCGGCGCGCAGTGCAGCCAATGACGGTGCGGCTCTGAGGCCTACTGGGGTAACAAGGCCCATACCTGTCACGGCCAACTCTCCCCGCCACGAATTCGCCGCCTCAGCACTCACAGAATCCTGGCCTCCACGCTTTTGAAGGACTCCGCCTGGCCCTGGATGTTAATCGCTGACTTCCAGGTGCAGCAGACCTGGCGGGCAATGGTGTCGATGTGAATCGACTCGAGGTTCGGGTGGGAAAGTTTGCCTGTTTTGTGCAGCCGCACACCCACGGCTGGGGCTTGGGTGGCGAGCTGAAAATCAAGCCGGCCCTCCTCGGTCATCCCCAAAAGCGTCACGGTCTCCTGACCTGACAGATAGCCCGGCGCTGTCAGCGCCGGCGGCGCGCATTGCAGGAATCGTTCATCAAAATCCTCGGGGAGCAGGGGCATGCGTTCCTTCTGCCAGTTGTCGTCATAGGTGCCGGCATATTGTCGCCGCGCCAGCCAGGCCGGTGGAATAGGGCAGAAGCCCACCGCTTTGCCGCCACTGCGGGGACCCTCCAGCGGGGCGTCGGGGTCCTCTATATTGGGCAGCGGCACCTCATCGGGGTCCAGCTTTGACGACGAGGCCAAAAAGCCCTTGCCAATGGGGTTGTCTTGCAGGGCGTCGTGTTTGGCCGGGTCGCTATGGCTGTTGTCGAAACCGCCGTAGCTGTTTTCCCAAATAAGGGGCATGGTTTCAAAGGGCTGCGGATTGTTGAGCTGTCCAAATCCGATCCGATCCCCCATTACAATGGCACGGCAGCGCAGGCCCCCAACCCGCACCCCCACCTGCATGGATTTGACGGGCCCCTGGGTGCTGACGGCCTCCCCGAACAGGGTGACGCCGGAACTGGGGCGCGGTGGCAGGAAATCGGTGGCTACCCGGATGCTGGTGGTCAGTTCGTCTCCCAGATAGTCGTCGGCCTGGACAACCGGGCGCTGCTCGCTGGCCAGTTGGGTACCGCCGTTGAAAAAGTCATAGGTGGCCTTGAGCGTGACCAATAGGGTTTCGTTGCCGTGCCGATCGAAGATGACGACGCGCTCCATGGCATACGGCGTGCTGTTTATGACCTCCATCAGGCACTTATTTCCCGATTAGTTGATATCGACGTGGCCGCCCTTGATTCTGATCGGGCCTGACGCCCGGTTAAGCTGGGTTTTGCTGCGGGTAGTGATCTTGCCGTTTTCGTCGATGACGATGCTGGCCTTGCCAACGCGGATCTCTACCCGCTGCTCAGCTTTGATCAAAACAGTCTCGCCGGTAACGCTGACTTCGGTGCTATTCGCGGCCGAGTCAGGCTCAGCGGCTTCAGGGGGTAACCCCGGTTCATGGACCAGATCGATCGCGACTGGCAGCTCCTGCTCATTGTGGTCAAAAAGTACAACGGCCTGTCGGTCCACCAGTTCATCCCGGGGCAACTGAGCGAGACGGCTGATCATTTTGCCCGGTCTGACCTGCCCGCCCAGGTTCAGCAGCGGGGCGTCATCGTCAGTGAAGCCCACGATATGAGCCAGGACGGGCATCGGAGTCGGCATAGCGAAGTTTGACAGCTCATTGATTGACTGCGGCTTGTTCATCCCCGTTTCCTCGCTCAAGGCACCGAAACCTCAGTATATGGGCATTTGGCGGGGGTCGCTATGCCGACAACTGTAGCTTTCGGCTGTCCGGTGCGCTGTGTCACGGCATTTAACCGCTCCAGGGGGGGACGGTTAGCCCGCCACCGGGCCTGTGGCCCCCCAGGGGGGGATGCAGAAGTGGTGAATTTATCTATAGCTAACCGTTGACAAGGGCAGTTGACATCCCG
>JAAXJC010000194.1 GCA_012270045.1 Luminiphilus sp. | reverse complement strand
TGAACAGGCTTCGATGAGTTCTTCAGTGGCCGACTCGATCACGTCGAATTCAACACTGCCCTCCTCTGCCCGCAAGATCATCGGATGTCCGGTACCGGCCACAGAAGTGCCCAGCAACAGTTCCTCATGCAATTTCTCGCCCGGACGCAGACCGATAAAGGCAATATCGATGTGCTCGGCAGACTGGGCGTCTCCCTCCAACTCATAGCCGCTGAGGCGGATCATGCGACGGGCGAGGTCAACGATTCGCACCGGCTCCCCCATGTCGAGCACAAACACATCGCCACCGGTACCCATGGCGCCGGTTTGCAGAACAAGTTGGGCGGCTTCCGTAATGCTCATGAAATATCGAGACACTTCCGGATGGGTGACAGTGACCGGTCCACCCCGTTCAATCTGGTCCCTGAACAGCGGCACCACAGAACCCGATGAACCCAAAACATTGCCGAAACGAACAATGCAAAAACGAGTCGGCGTGTCCCGTTGGGCGAGCGCCTGCACAATCAATTCTGCAAATCGTTTCGAGGCTCCCATGATATTCGCGGGTCGAACCGCCTTGTCGGTGGAGACCAGCACGAAGGTCTCGACCCCGGCGCGTTCAGCAGCCCGGGCGGCACACCACGTCCCCTGCACGTTGTTGGCGACACCCTCGGCCACGTTGTATTCAACCAACGGGACATGCTTGTAGGCGGCGGCATGGTAAACCGTCTGGACCCTGAAGGTCCTGAACAAAGCCTCCAGCTTCGCCTCATCGCGTACTGAACCCAGCAAAGTCACCACGGGAAACCGGTAGCCCCGCTCCGCACTCAGCTCCCTCAGCTCCTGCTCAATCTTGTAAATCGCATACTCGGATACATCCAGCAGCAGCAATTCCCTGGGGCTGGACTCCATGATTTGACGACACAGCTCGGAGCCGATCGAGCCACCGGCGCCTGTCACCATCACCACCTTGTCCCGAAGACAGCTCTCTATTAACTCAGGGTGGGGAGGCACCGGATCCCGGCCCAGTAGATCATCAAGATCGACGTCCTGGATCTGGTTGACACTCGCCCGCCCCGCTACCAACTCGGAGATCTTGGGGACAGTACGAACGTGCACCGGAATGCCCACCAGGGAATTAATAATTTCACGGCGCCGATCGGGTGATGCAGATGGCACGGCCAACAGGACCTGGGAGATTCCCTGATCGTGGACCAGAGATTCGAGCAGGGCAGAGGAAAAAACCGGCCGTCCATTGATGACTGCGTTGTACAGTGACGGGTCATCGTCGACAAAAGCAACAACATCGTAACCAGCACCGTGGTTCAGGGCGTGTAGCAACTGCCGCCCCGACTCCCCGGCACCGTAGATCACCACCCGGCGGGAACCTCTGACCGATGAGGTCTGGTGAACAGCCCGAGCCAGTAGGCGGACGCCACCCATACCGAAAAACAACAGCAACCAGAAGATGCCCGGAGCCGAGGGGGCCACATCCAATTTCGCGAAATAGCTCAGACCGGCCAGTAGCAGGGCGACCCCGGTTACTGCACCGACAAGATCCCACACTGCCTGGGGGCCCATGTGGCGGATGATGGCGCGGTAAAGCCCCTGTCGGATAAAAATCACCATCGCCAGCAGCAAGACGGTTATCAGGGCACCGAACTCAAGCCCGTTTTGTGGAAAAAGAGGACGATCGTGACCAAGGGTCACAGACCCCATAAGTGCTGCGCAGACGATAGCCAGGTCGATTATCAACAGCGTCGTGAAACGCAACCCTCGGGGGAAGGAAAAGCTCGCGTCATCAGCGCCGACACCGGACCTCCATGGTGGGCCTGACTCTGCCAGGCGGGAGGCTATTTTTTTGACCATACACCAGTCCTAAACTGCAATCTTGGTCGCAGCGGCGCGACAACGCAATGCAACGTCCTAGTCTACGAAGACCGGCGGCTGTATACCACCAACAGGACCGAAGGAATCGTGGAGAAAATTACCGGAAACCATAGGGAATAGGAAGTCGACATCGCCCAGATGGCGCAGGGAAATTGCCAGACGCCGTGAATTGCCAACAGGGCGAGATTCACAGGCAAGGGCGACCCAAAGCGGCTGGCAAATCGCTGGTAGGCATGTTCCCGGTGGGCGCGCAGCGGCGAAAAGCCCCTCAACAACCGATCCGCCAAAGTGAGGGTGGCATCTACGATAAATGGCATCATCATAACCAGCCAGGCGATGCCCAGGCCCAGTTGGACCCGTAATGCCACCAAGCCAATGGCGGACAGGTAAAAGCCAAGAAATATCGACCCGCTATCGCCCATAAATAGTCTGGCAGGCGGCCAGTTCAAGACGAAAAAGGGCGCAAGCGCAGCCACCAGTACCAGGTTCAACGCAACCAGTGCATCCGTGCCAGGAACAAAGTGGGCGATGCAGGTCATGCCGACGCAGACACAGAGGGCGTGGCTGACGGCGAAGCCGTCCAGCCCATCCATAAAATTGACCAGGTTGATCACCCAGGTGGCAGCCAGAGCAAGCAACAGCCAGTGAACCCAATGGAGACCTTCCAGCAGTTGGGAGGTGAGCAGCAAACCACCCGCAAGATACAGTGCCAGGCGCGGGAGAGCACCCAGTGCCAACCGGTCATCCAGTAGCCCTGCTACCGCCAGAACCAAGCCCAGCCCCTGTATGCTGTAACGGTCGGCCAGCCACCGAGGGCCGTCGACATTCACCCAAAAGAGGGCAAAAAGCGTGGCAAGGGCAAAGCAGATGCCACCGCCCACGGGCGTTGCCGCGCTATGAACGCGACGCTGGTCAGGCGCAACAACAAACCCCCACCGAGGTGCCCATTTGCAAAATACGGCGAGCAATGCCGTGGAAGTAATGCCGGCTACAAAGAGCGGTATCAATGATCAGCCCCCGCAGCTGCTGGCGATTCGAGCAGGGATTGCAGGTCCCAGCGCACACCATCTCCCAGGGGTTCACCCGAGATACCGGTCCACAGATCTTCGGATAGGGAACGCGCAATACCCTGGGTTCTGGCCGATGGCAACCCGGCGCAAACAAGGAACACCACCCGCCAGAGCCAGTTTGGCAGAGACAAGGCCCGTGGCCCCATGAGGGCTGCACCAATATGTTGGGCGGCGTATCGCTGGCCATCAGTCAGCGCAATGTGCTGAGTCTCTCCCCAGCCACTGCCCTCTCCCGCCAGCAACCGGCTAACCATGGCGACCAGATCGGGACGCGACACCATACTCCGGCTTCCGCTATCCGGCAGCGCGAACGGGAACCATCGACCAAGCTGCCTCAGGGTCTTTAAATTGCCCGTCAGCTCTGTGTCGTAAACCAGTGCCGGACGGAGAATAAGCAGCTGGCATTCGCTGCCTGTAAGTATGCGCAGCAGCTCGATTTCCGCCGCATGTTTGGACGCCGCATACAGGTTATCCGGGGCAGTCCACTGTGACGCACAGAGGTTGGGGTCTTCCGCATCGATGGGTACAACATTTAACGTACTGAAAAACAGAAAGCGACTGACACCCATTGCTTTGGCAGCGAGCGCCAGCCGGGCGCTCCCGTGATGATTGATGGTGTCATAGTCCTCTACCCTGGCACGACTGTGGGCAATGCCGGCGCAATGAACGACGGTGTCCACACCCGTCATTACCGGGGAGTAATCTTCTTTGCTTGCCAAATCCAGGTGTCGGTCGGCCATGCTCCGGCCCGCAGAGCAGACGGGAAGCCCCTGGCGTTTCAACTCGCCATACAACTTGCTGCCCAGGTAGCCCGAGGCGCCGGTGATCAGGATCACGCGGCGGCCCCGCAGGCTTGGGATAGTTTATTCGAGAATAATCCTCGCCCGATTTTTCTCGACAGTGGCCTCGCCAATGCCCTTGACCTCGACCAACTCCTCAACAGATTCAAAGGGCCCGTAGGCCTCACGGTGCTCGACAATTCGGTAGGCCTTGGCCAATCCGACTCCAACCAGACCCTCGGACAGGCTTTCGGCTGAGTCCGTATTGATGTTGACGCTGGGATTATCGGCCAGGGCACCTACTCCCCCAATCGCGAGTGCGAAGCAAAGGGTGAACAGGAACAAGAGTTTGCGGGTGAGGGGAAAACCGCCAAAAAATGTTTTCTCTCCGGTGTAGAGTCCAGTAGCGGGTTGGTCGTAAAAAATAGCCATGATGTTGTTCTCCTGTCATTTGCACAATCGAGCCCGGCTGGACTCAGTGACAGGCTGGGATCAAACCGCTGAACAAGGAACGTCGGCAAGCACATTGGCATTCATACGGACTGAAGGGATGAAAGAACGGTGCGCACGACCTGTTGGGGATCGTCGGCACCCGTGATCGATCGACCCATGACCAAGAAATCAGCGCCACATCGGACTGCCTCAGCGGGCTCAACCACCCGCTTCTGATCCCCCGACTCGTCCCCGGCCAACCGAATACCGGGGGTAACCAGTGCAAACTCCCGGGGCACAACCCGGCGCAGTGCCAAAGCCTCGCGGGCGGAACACACAACCCCATCGAGGCCGGATTCGCTGGCCAGCTGCGCAAGGCCCAGCACTCTGTCCAGGGCGGTGCCCTGATAGCCAACCTCGGCAAGATCTTCATCACCCATACTGGTGAGCACGGTTACCGCGGTCAGCAGGGGGCGATCGGCAGCATTGCCCAGGGCTTCCCTGGCGGCCCGCATCATTGCAGAGCCCCCGGCGGCATGAACATTCAACATCCATACACCCAGTTCAGCGGCGGCTGCGGCCGCCCTGGCCACCGTGTTGGGGATGTCGTGGAACTTCAGATCGAGGAAAACATCAAATTTTCTCGCCACCAATTGCTCAACCGCGGCAGGGCCCACTCGAGTAAACAGCTGCTTACCCACCTTGACACGGCAGGTGGCGGGATCGAGCTTGTCAACAAGATCCATCGCGCTGTCCAACTCATCGAAATCCAGCGCAACTATCAGTGGTCGTGTCAGTTCAGACATTCAGCCCTTCTCCATTGGCACCGAGGTCCTTGATGGTTCCCCAATGTTTACATCCCGGGCAATACCAGTGCAGGCGCTGGGCTCGGAAACCACAGTGGGTGCATCGATAGGACGATCGTTGATGAATAATTTTCTCAATGGTGGCCAGTTCCAGGGACTCGTCCTCCCCTGCCTCAGCGGAATCATGCAAACTCATCAACAGGGCCACCCCCCGCAGCGACGGTTTGTTCTCCAGGCTGGACCTCAGGAAGTCCTTGGCTGCATCCTGGCCAACCGTAGTGTGCAACTCCCCGGCAATAGCGAGGCTAAGCGGTGTTGTAGGGGCACTTTTAAAGCAGTCCTCCAGGTACGATCTCAACTCTTGCCGGCGGCCAACCGCATCCATCGCCTCCTCAAGCAGGGGAATCGCCTCTGCAAGATAGTCCGGCGCCTGCTCGTACACCGATTTCAGAATCTTTATGCTGAGTTCGGGCTGTCCCGCAGAGAGTTCCAATGCGCCCAGGGACAGGGTGGCACGCACGCAGGCCCGATCGTAGCGAAGAGCATTGGCGAGTAGGGCTCGGCCCTCCGCAAAATCACCCCTGCTACGCGCCAGCTCTGCCTGCTCACAACAATAATGTGCCAACAGAATCGCAACGGGTTGCCCTACCTCATCCGCCGTATTGCCCCTGGTTTTGATCAGGCTGCGTTTGGGCAGCAACTCCTCCGCTACTCCGCGGGCCGCAGACCAGTCACTCTGGGCTTCGTATATTTCCAGCAGATGTCGGCGCGCCACCCGGCGGTGATTACCTGACTCACTGACCAGGTCAATCAGTAATTTCTCTGCCCGATCCAGCAGTCCCGCCGAGATATAGTCCCTAGCAAGTTCAAGGTGAGCAAGGTGCAACTGGGCCTGGGGCAGGCTGGGCCGGGCGAGGAGGTTTTGGTGTACACGAATAGCCCGCTCCACCTCACCGCGCCTGCGCAGCACGTTGCCGAGTGCAATATGGGTGTCAAAGGTATCAGCATTGACTTCCAGTGCCTGTGTAAAAGCGTCGATAGCGCTGTCCTGGCTACCGTCCAGAAGGAAGTTGAGGCCCCGGTAATACTGGGATGGTGGCCGCGCCACGCTGCCCCACAGGGCGGGTCGGTTACCACGCCGCCCGAGATACCAGCCCACACCGATAGCTGCGGTCAGGGTCAGCAATAGCAGAATGTCAGTCACTGTCTGTGAGGCCGATACGGCGTAATTTATCGACCTCGAGTTCCAACTTGGCTTTCTGCCGACGTAGCAGCGCATTCATGGATCGTTGCCGCAGCGTAATACCGAAAGCAGTCGCGAGGCCCAGGGCGCAGCCCACTGCCAAAAAGGCCAGCAACCAAAGGGCGAGGGCCCGCTCTGATAACTGGATAAACAGCAGATCCAGCGGCACCGGAACCGTATTTTGAAGGGAGAAAAAAGCGCCCAGGACCACCGCCAGGCTGATGACCAGAATACCCAACAGGGTGCGGAGTACCGCCACCGTCAGAAGCCGGCTTTCAAGGAGCGATTGACCCGTTCCCGAAGCTCCTTGCCCGCCTTAAAGTGGGGTACGTGCTTCCCATCCAGTTCGACGCTGTCACCGGTCTTGGGGTTACGTCCCCGGCGCGGCTCTCGGTAGTGAAGGGAGAAACTGCCAAACCCTCGAATCTCAATGCGCTCTCCCCCGGCAAGGGTTTCTGCCATATGGTCAATCATAAGCTTTACCGCCAACTCAACATCCTTCTCGCTGAGTTGGGTCTGCCCGTCCGCCATCTGTTTAATGAGCTCGCTTCGCGTCATGTTTATGCCACGCCTGTATAAGGGCGTTATTTTCCAACGCCATTACCAGCTTTGCAAGTTACTAATTTGAATAGACTTTTTAAGCAGGCTAGGACTCCAAACTTGAACAGAGCATTGGCGTTGCCTGAAATATCGTTTTTCCATGTTCGAGCATGCATCAGACTATGTCGCTACCTAGCCATTCGGCACATCGCAGCGACGGCAGCACCCACAACAGGCGGTGGCTGTGGACACAGGCATCGCATCCAGTCTTGCCAGTCCCCTTTAGTCCTGCTGCCGGGCGACAACGAAAAGACAAAAAAAAGACCGGCAATGCCGGTCTTTTCAGGGGCAAACAATTCAAACAATCATTGACCATCCATCTTTGCTTTGATCAGGTCACCGATGGTTCCCGGAGAGGCCGCCTCGTCCTGTTGCTTCAGGCTCTGCACGGCTTCCTTCTCGTCATCGATGTCCTTGGCCTTGATGGACAAGCCGAGGCTGCGGTTCTTCCGGTCCACATTTACAATCTTGGCTTCAACCGAGTCGCCCACGGAAATGACCGATCGGGCATCTTCTACCCGATCAACGCTGATATCGGCCACCTTCAGGTAACCGGACACTTCCTCAGACAGTTTGATAGTGGCGCCCTTGGCATCCACTTCCACAGCCTTACCCGTCACGATGGCGCCCCGGTCGTTATCGCTGACATAGAGGGTAAACGCGTCCTCCTCCATCTGCTTGATACCAAGAGATATGCGCTCGCGCTCAGGATCAATGGACAGGATGACCGTCTCGATCTCATCGCCTTTCTTGTAGTTGCGAACCGCTTCCTCACCTGTTTCGTTCCAACTGATATCGCTGAGATGAACCAGGCCATCGATGTTTCCGTCCAGGCCGATGAAGATACCGAAATCGGTGATGGACTTGATGGTGCCTGAAATACGATCGCCCTTGGCATGATCAGTGGCAAAGGCATCCCAGGGGTTCTGGGTACACTGCTTGATGCCCAGGGAGATACGTCGACGTTCCTCATCGATGTCGAGGACCATGACCTCAACTTCATCACCGAGTTGAACAATTTTCGACGGATGGACGTTTTTGTTGGTCCAATCCATCTCTGAGACGTGCACCAGACCCTCAACACCTTCTTCAATCTCGGCAAAGCAACCGTAATCAGTGAGGTTGGTTACCCGTGCGTTGACCCGACTGCCCTCTGGGTATCGGTTGGTGATCTCCACCCAGGGGTCCTCGCCCAATTGCTTGAGCCCCAGGGACACACGGTTACGCTCGCGGTCGAATTTGAGAATCTTGACATCCATCTCTTGCCCGACTTCAACGATCTCGCTGGGGTGCTTGATTCGCTTCCACGCCATATCGGTGATGTGCAGCAGTCCATCAACACCGCCCAGGTCGACAAAGGCGCCGTAGTCGGTGAGGTTTTTGACCACGCCCTTGACGGACATGCCTTCCTGCAGATTCTGCAGCAGTTCTTCGCGCTCCTGGCTGTTGGCAGCTTCCATCACAGCGCGTCGTGAAACCACAACGTTGTTGCGCTTCTGGTCAAGTTTGATGACCTTGAATTCCAGTTCCTTGCCCTCGAGGTGGGTGGTCTCCCGCACCGGGCGAACGTCGATCAATGAGCCGGGCAGGAACGCCCGAATGGACTCGATATCGACAGTAAAACCGCCTTTGACTTTGCCATTGATGATGCCCGTCACCACTTCGTCGGCAACGTGGGCGGCTTCCAGCCGCTTCCAGGCCTCGGCACGCTTGGCCTTCTCCCTGGACAGTTTGGTTTCACCGAAGCCGTCTTCCACGGTCTCCAGCGCAACCTGCACTTCGTCGCCAACATTCAGGGTGCATTCACCGTTGGCATTGGTAAATTGGTCCAGGGGTATCACGCCCTCAGACTTCAAACCGGCGTGAACAGTCACCCACTCGTTATCAATGTCGATAACCACACCGGTCACGATCGAGCCGGGTTCCATGTCGACGGTTTTCAAACTTTCTTCAAAAAGCTCAGCGAAGGATTCGCTCATGAGATATTCCTGTGCTTGCGGCGACACGGGGCCGCCTGCTCCAACCTCCAGATCAGGCTGGGTCTGCCTATATTTGCGGTGTCCGTGGAGTCTGGCCTTTAGATCGGCTACCGCAGCTCAAGTCCCCTTTCGGCTACGCAGTCCATCGCAGTACGAAAGACGCCATCCGCTGACAGGTCAGAACTGTCAATGACAATGGCATCCTCAGCAGCGACGAGGGGAGACACCGAACGACCGGAATCGCGTCGGTCTCTCTCGTTGATAGCTTCAAGGAGGCGCGGGAGGCTAACACTTTCGCCCCTCTCCAGCAACTGGGTTTGGCGCCTGCGCGCCCGGGCCTCCGGGGAGGCGGTCAGGAAGATTTTCAGGGGCGCGTCGGGAAATACAACCGTCCCCATATCCCTGCCATCGGCGACCAACCCCGGGGGTAATGCCAGGCTACGTTGCCGGTCCAGCAGTGCGACCCTGACGCCGGGAAGAGCTGCCACTGCAGAAGCGCCCAAACTGCCACGCTCTGAACGTATTTCGTGGCTCACCTCCTGCCCCGCCAGCCATACCGTGACGCCATTACCATCGGGTACAAAACGGACATCAAGGCCCATTGCGGTTTTGACCACTTCTGCCTCGTCCTGCCAATCGATGCCACGAGACCAGCAGGCATGGGCAACAACCCGGTACATGGCACCACTGTCCAATAAATGCCATCCCAGGCCCTGGGCCAAACGCAGGCTGAGGGTGCCTTTACCCGCGCCACTGGGACCGTCGACGCAGATTACCGGCGCACCAGTCATCACCCGATGGCCAACTTGAGTCCCGATTGAACAGCCAGATGATCAAATCGGGGGAAGGACGTCGCCACGTGATCGCAATCCAATATTTCAATGGCCCGGCTGGCACGCAACCCTGCCATTGCGAATGCCATGGCGATACGGTGGTCATGGAAGGTGCGAATCGTACCGCCACCCAGGGTTCCGCCCTCGATGACAATGCCATCCGGCGTTGGTTCATTCTCCACCCCAAGGGTATCCAGGCCCTCGGCCATCGCCGCAATCCGATCGCTCTCCTTGACCCGCAACTCAGCCGCACCCCGCAGCGTGGTAGTACCCCGGGCACATGCCGCCGCTATGAACAGCGCGGGGAACTCATCGATGGCCAGGGGTACTTCATCCTCTGGAATGTCAATGCCGTGCAAGTCTGCATGGCGAATGCGCAAGTCGGCTACGGGCTCCCCGCCCACCTCTCGCGGCTCCAGAACACTGATGTCGGCTCCCATCAGGGTAAGAATGTTGATGACGCCTATGCGAGTCGGGTTCATGCCAACATGCCGCAAAACAATGTCCGAGCCCGGGGCGATACTGGCCCCGACAATGAAAAAGGCTGCTGATGAAACATCCGCCGGAATATCGATTTGCGTGGCGGTCAGTCCGCCGCCACCATCGAGCCCGATAACACCATTAACACGGTCAACGGGATAACCGAAGCCACGCAGCATCCGCTCGGTGTGATCCCTGGTGGGGGCAGGTTCGGTAACCGATGTCCTGCCTTCAGCGAACAATCCCGCCAGCAAAATGCATGACTTTACCTGGGCACTGGCCATGGGCAGATCGTAGTGAATACCGTGCAGGGCCTGCCCTCCCCTGATCTGCAATGGCGGCACCCCCCCGCTACCCGACTCAATCACCGCTCCCATTTTAGCCAGCGGTTCTATTACCCGGCCCATGGGGCGCTTCATCAAGGAGACATCTCCCACCAAACGGGAGTCAAAGGGTTGTCCTGCCAGAATACCCGCCAACAGGCGCATACCGGTGCCCGCATTACCCATATCGACGGACCCCGGAGGCGGGGCCAACCCCTGCAGACCCGCGCCGTGAATAATCATTCGGCAATCCGTAGGCCCCTCAATGACAACCCCCATATCGCGAAAGGCTGCAGCGGTGGCCAGGGCATCGTCACCGTCAAGGAATCCCGTCACCTCCGTGGCGCCCTCGGCCAATGCGCCCAGCATGACGGCCCGATGGGACATGGACTTGTCCCCGGGCACTCGATGGCTGCCCGAAAGCTGCCCACCCGGTTGCACCACGTACTTCACGAGGACTTTCCTCCAGCGCTATTGCGGGACCCGGTTGTCGGCGCAGCATCGGCTTCAACAAGGGGGTTCAGTACGGTGTCGTGGGCTCTGCGAACCGAGCGACACTTCTCAAAATATTGCTCCAGCCCGACGCCGTCCTGGGCCGCTATCAATTCCTTAAGGCTGGTCAGTTCACCTGCGACTGACTCAATCGCAGCCACCAGAGCCCTGCGGTTGGTCAGGGCGACATCCCGCCACATGACCGCATCCGAAGCCGCTATTCGGGTCATATCACGCAGCGCGCCGCCACCATGTTGCATCGGATCCAGGGGATCATCAGCCAGCGCCATGGTCAGGGCATAAGCCATCATATGGGGCGAATGACTGCTGGCGGCCAGAGCCGCATCGTGGTCAGCAACAGTCATGGTCGTGACACGGGAACCTGCCAGTCGCCACATGGCAGCCACCCATTGAAGCGCATCCGGGTCGGTGTCAGTTTCCGGCGTCAAAATCGCCTCCCGACCTTCGAAGAGGTCGGCTCTAGCTGCAGTCACACCACTGTTCTCCGACCCGGCTATGGGATGACCGGGAACAAAGCGCGAATAGCGCGGCAGGGCCCGCTCCACCACCCAGCCTTTGATGCTCGCGAGATCGGTCACCACAGGTTGACCATCGCCAGACTGTATCAACTCCAGCACTGAACCCAAGAGCTCTCCCGTTGCCACCGGCGGCGCACCAATGACGATGACGTCCGCGCCCACAAGGGCTCGGGTCAAATCCAGGTCATAGTGGTCAATGACGCCCATGTTCAGGCCCTGTTCGAGACTTGCCTCACGGGGCCCCCAGGCCGACAGTCGGCCCTGCCAACCCTTACTGCGCAACGCCATGGCGAGGGAGCCCGATATCAGCCCCAGGCCAAGGAAAACAATGTTCGCTTTGGAAATTTCAGACACGCCGCAGACCTGTTTCAGAGCGGCGCACAGGGGTAGGAGCCCAGTCGTTTCAGCATGATCGACTGCTCCTCGAGTTCGGTCATAATCCTGCCGACGACCTCATCCTCCAGATGACCCTCAAACTCGATGTAGAACACGTAGGTCCACTTTTCGGTTTTGGAAGGGCGTGAGTCAATCCGTGTCAGGCTGATTCCCGCTTCTTCAAAGGGCCTTAGCAGGTTTAGCAAGGCACCGGGACGATTGCGACTGGCGATCATCACAGAGGTCTTGTCCTGCCCGCTGGGCGGCACATACTCCCGGCCAAGAATCAGGAAGCGGGTGGTATTGCTGGCGTAGTCCTGAATGGCGGACTCCCGCTTGCGCAGGGTGTAGGGCTCGGCGGCGATATCACCGGCAATCGCCGCAACACCGACTTCATCCTGGGCACGCTGGGCCGCCTCACCGTTGCTGGCCACCTGCTCCAGGGCGATCTGGGGCAGATGCGTATCCAACCAGGCCCGGCACTGCCCAAGCGCCTGGGGATGCCCACAAACCTTCACGATATCGGCATCGCCCGTTATTTCACCGACAAACTTGTGATGTAGCACAGGCAGTTTGAATTCTCTAACGATGTGCAGGGGTGACTTCAGAAAAAAGTCCAGTGTCTGACCA
>JAAXJC010000035.1:494-49068 GCA_012270045.1 Luminiphilus sp. | reverse complement strand
CATAGGCGGGCTGAAACCGCGACCCCTGCCCTTCGATGACCTCCCAATGATTATCAGCCGCGTCGGGTGGCAATTGTTAGCATGCACCGGACAGGAAGTCGGCGACAACCCCATCCACCGGGATGCCACTACCCGCGATCATAATCCCGGTTTGCCCGGTGGCACGAAAGGTGGCATCAACGCCCGCATCGGTCAGCGCCCTGGCGACCGCCAGAGCGGTGTATTTCTTACCCACACAGCAGTCGGTGCCCACTGTCAGAAGTCGGTTGCCGCTGCGCTTGCGCCCGGAACCAATGCCAATGTCGCGGGGTGGCACTCTAACGTCGACCAGGGCCACGCCGGTGGCCTCGGCTGCCAGCTGCAGCTCCGGGATATCAGCCAGCCTTTGGTGCAGGCCACTCACCACCGACAGGCCACTTTCCAGGGCGGCACGAATCGATGCCACCCACGGAGAGGCCAGGTCTCCCCCCAGGGGAGCGACACCGAGTAGCAGGCTTTTCGCGCCCAGCGCCACCGCCGCCTCCGGGGTCAGGTCGGGCAATCCCAGATCAACACCACAGCCTGGCAAACGGAACTGCCCAATACAGTCCTCCGGTCGCCAATCCAGGACACCCATGGCGGTTTTGGCATCCAGGGGATTGACCACATCACCCAGGAACAGCAGATGGGGCGGCTGCAGATCCATCAGTTGGCAGCGCCCCGGCAGACACACCAGGCAACCCCGGGCGAACCGGATCTGGCCGGCCGGCATAGAGGCTCGGGTAAACCACTGGCGCGACAGGGACTTGCCCCGTCAGAACCGACTCGTCGAACGAGTGTTTGAATTTCATGCTGCACTGGCTGACTCCGCTATGGCGCCTGTGGTGTACCGCCCTGGGTCGTCAAGGGTAGTCCACTACGCTATAGGCTTTGACAGCCGATCGCTACTGTTTCAGCGGCGCGCAGAGTCGCCAACAGGGGTAAGCAAAACCCTGTTAACTTCAGGTATCCAGTGCCAGTGTTCGCATGGGCTCGCCGCCCTCGGTCCGGGCCGCCCGATATTCCTCATAAATTCCCACGTAGTCATCCGGGCCGTACTGGCTGAACAGTTCGGCGAAAACGTTGGGCATCTTGCGGTAGGGATTGAGTCCAAGCTCCTGTAGCAGCACATCCAGGTACTGCTGAAACCGGGTGTTCACCGCACAGGAGCGCGACGGCTCAAAATTCACGTGATCGCGCTTCCATTGCAGCACATTGGCCATGCTCTGCTCCATTTCCTCAGCGCTGGGTAGCGCCAGGTCGCCGGCAAGGACCGCAGACAGCCATAACATACCCACCTCCACGGCTGGCACGTGCATGAAACCGTGATTGAAGCCCGCGAAGGCCATGCGGGGTATGCGGGGGTGCAACATATGGCGATAGAGCTGAACGCCATCGGGCTCACTCTCCAACAGGCAGCGATATTCTTCGGGCATGAAGGGAAATACCGGTGAGCCGGAACCCAGACTGAGCACCACCAGGTCACAGTCGATGGCATGACCATCCTCAAGCACCACGCCAGTCTCAGTGAAGGAAGCCAATTCCCCCCGACGGGGAATGAGCCGCTCCTGGGCGACGTATCGCGTGTACATTTGGGGCTGCATGGCCGCCGCGGAGCGGAAATCACCGACCAGATCGTGGTCCGGTGTCAGTAAGGCCAGTCGACGTTTCACGGTATCGCTTCGACCCAGGCCCATAACGTACTTCTGGACTTTGGCGATGCTCTTTACCACCGCCCAGTTACCACGGACCAGGAAACCCAGCCTGCGATGAATAAACCCCTCGAAAGCATTCGGTTGCACCCAGCTGGGCATCAACACCGTGCCCAGTCGGCAGAACAGCAAGCGAGAATAATGGATGCCCAGGATATTGAAAGGAATCATCCAGCGGGGCGTGCGGAAAATATGGTTCACCTCACTGGCCTGCTCCACGGCAAAGGTCGCCATGTCCAGGGCGCTTTTACCAAAGCCCACCACCAGCACCTTCTTGCCTGCAAAGACACTGAGATCCCTGATCTCGCGCTCGGTGATGACACTGCCCCGGAAGGACGCCTGGCCGGGAAATTCCGGTAACGGTTTGTCATCTGAATACTGGCCAATCGAGGGGATGACGAAATCGAACTCCTGCTGGCCGGCAGTCTCGCCATCCCGGTAATGCAGTCGCCAGCCGGCTTGGGTTTCCTCGAGTCGGGTCACCTCGTGCCCCAGGTTGACCGTCAAATCCAGCTTATCGATGGCCTCATGGAGGTGCTTCTGAATTTGCGCGCTGGTGGGATGTCTGTCGGGTCGGCTGCTCCAGGGAACATCCATGAGGCGGTAGTGGTCACGGGTGTTCTGTAACCGAACCTGGGGATAGCCCAGATTCCAGACGCCGCCGATCTGCTTGGACTTTTCAAAGACCTGTACGTCGTGGCCGGTTTTGCGCAGGGATTGCGCGGCTGCGATGCCGGAAATTCCTGCGCCAATGATGGCTATGCGCATCTTCTACCCCCGCGTAGCTCCTCTGTTACGATGGCCACGCCAAGTACACAAACACACGGGCGATTCCAGGTCAGGTTGCAATCCCTGTTCGTCGCCCTCCATACGCCTGCGTATCCATACGCATCCGTATGGACAATAGGAGGTCTGGGGGTCGATGTCAACGCGGGGCAGCAAGCAGGCCAAAGCAGCGATGCCGGACCGGCAGTCCCGGGAGTCCTGGCTCCAGGCCGCACTGCAGGCGCTGGCGAAGGGCGGAATTGACCAGGTTCGGGTGGAGTGGCTGGCCCGGGACCTCGGCGTCACCAAGGGCAGCTTCTACTGGCACTTCAAGGACCGGGACCAGTTCCTTGAGGCACTACTGGATTACTGGGCCGAGCAAAGCACCCAGACCGTGATACGTAACCGCAGCTATCCCGATGATCCCCCTGCAAGGATCAGGGCCGTCGCCGAAGACATCGTACGCCGTGACCTTGCAGGGATGGACCCTCACATTCGATCCTGGACCCAGTATGACCCACGCAGGGCGAAGGTCGTCGCCAGCGTGGACAAACTGCGTTTCGGGTTTTTGCGGGACCTGTTTGTGGCAGCGGGATACCCCACCGATGAGGCGGCCCTGAGGGCGCAATGCCTGTACCGGTATGCCCTGGGTGAGCAGTTCATCCTCGCCAGGGAATCCAAGGCGCAACGGCTGCGCCGAATGCATACCCAGATAGATCTGCTGCTGGGACCCTAGACGCCCATCTTTCAGTTGGCCGTGCTGCATTGGCGCCCTGCCCCGCTGAAATCCCTACACACCCCATAAAGAAACGAGTACAGCGAATGGCATGGGTGGTTGTCCCGGAACGGCGCCCGGGCGGTATCATGAAGGTTTAAATTGCCGTGCTGGCCGACACTGAAAAAGGAGAAAGTCCATGTATTTGGTAGCAGGTCATTTCGTTTGCACACCCGAAGGTCGGGATCGCGCCGTTGAACTGATGGCGGAGATCGTCAAGGTGGGACGCGCCGAAGAAGGCATCAACCAGTACGCGTTTTACGGTTCTCCTGAATCCGATTGCGCGTTCTTCCTGTTCGAGGAGTGGCAGTCCAAGGTGGCCCATGACGTGCACTTTGAGAGCGACGCCATGGCGCAGCTGGTGCCCGAGTTCCTGGGGTTGATGGCTGAGGCACCCGATGTCTCTTATTTCGACGCGACCCTAGCCGGCAAGCTTTAAACCCCTGTCCCTGCCGGCTGCAGCATTGTAGCGACTCAATCCGCCGCTAGCGGCGGATTGCCCGCCGGCGTCCGGGACGCCGCGCACCCGTTGGGTATCCCCAGGGGAGTGTCAGCTGTTTTCTGCAGGCTTGACCAGTTCGCCCTGCCTTGGGATACCCGCGTCGGGTCCCAATATGGCGTGCCCTCCGTCCACTCCGATATCCGTGCCGGTGATAAACGATGCCTGGGGAGACAGCAGGAACGCGACAGCATCAGCAACTTCCTCAGCATCAGCAATACGTCCCAGGGGGTGCAGGGATGCGCCCACCGTGTCCGCGTGCTGTCGATCGCCCCCGGACGCCTGCTCTATCGGCCTGGACCAGGTCCAGGCCGGGGACACCGAATTGACCCGGATGTTGTGTTCGGCCAATTCCACAGCCTGCATCCGGGTCAAATGCAGAATCGCCGCCTTGGCCACCGGATAAAGCGCCCGCCCTTTCTGGGCCACCTTGGCCGCGATGCTGGCCACGTTGACCACCGCCGGACTGGCACTTCGGGCCAGCAACGGCACCGCCTCAGCGACCAAACGGGCACCACCAAATACGTTGATATTGAATGCGTTTTGCCATTGGTCCCGGGAAGAAAAAATGCCGCCATCAATATAGCTGACGGCGTTGTTGACCAGGCCGTCCAGTCCCTGGAAATGATCCCTGGCGAGGTCAACAAGGCCTGCGATCTGCAGGTCGTCACCGACGTCGCAGGCCGCGGCCACACAGCGCTCCCCCAATGCCGCGCACAGGGCGTCCGCCGCATCCTGGTCCACATCAGCCACCACCACATTGTGGCCCGCTCCGTGCAATCGGCGGACGATGGCCGCTCCCAGGCGGCTGGCGCCACCACTGACGATATAGGTACCGGACATTGCACCTCCTTCAGTCATGACCACTGCCGAAATCCAGCGCCTCTGCCGTCGCCCGGGTGACCAGATTAGCAATGGCTGCGAGGCTCGCCTCGTGGCGTTCCCGGGGGTAGGCACTGCAGGCGTCTTCCACAATGGTCACCTCCAGGCCCATGTCGGCCGCATGACGGGCCGTATGCTCTACAACCGAGTGGGTGGCGACCCCGAACAACACCACCTCAGCGCAATTCAGGCTGTCCAAGGTAGTTTCCAGATCGCTGTCGTAAAAAGCATTGACCCGATTGTGGGAAACCACACGGTCGGCGGGCAATATGGGTTCCAAACCGGCCATAAACTCGACTCCCCAGCTCCCCTCCCGCATCACCTCGCTGCGCTTGACGGTCCGGTAGAGCTCGCAGTTCTCGGGCAAATCAGCGCCACCGGGCTGAAACGCCATGCGCACATAAACGATGGGCAGGCCCGCCCGGCGGGAACGGTCCAACACCGTCCTGGCCGCCGCCAGAAACGCTTCGCGACTCGCCTCGGGTCCGCCGAAACCGGCGTGGATGGCGCCTTCGGGATGGATGACTTCATTCTGGAGGTGCAGTGGCAAGACCACCGTGGCACCCGCACTGGCCATGGTCAGATAAACACTTCGATGGGTTCAAAAACGCCCTCGGAGTCGATCAGGTCAACCCGTTTTTGCGCAATTCGGTAGCCATCCCCTGACAGCACCAGATCGTGGGTGTACAGGCCGGCTAACGTCCGCAGACCAAAACTGCGCCACTCGCTCATCATGAAGGATGAACCGACAACAACCCTACCCTCATCGGGGTAGCGCTCCTCGATCACGATACAACTGACGCTGTGGGCAGTCCGGGACCGGGGCTGTTGGGACCACGCCCGGTCGTGGCGCAGACGATTGATGCGCACCTCCCGCATCATCGCGTCTTCATATACCAAGGACAGATGGTTCACCGGGTCGGCCTGCTGATCGGCCAGGGGCACCCAATACATGCCCTCGGGGGTGAACAGGGCGTTCCATTCGTCAAACTTGCGCTGGTCCAGCAGCCGAGCTTCGAGGTTCAGGAAGTCACGGATGTCGTCATAGACAAAACCATCCGCCGGGGACCCGGGCCCGGTCACGAGCCGGTGTCTCCGTCTGCCGGACGCGCCGCGTCCGACATGTATTGGTGCCAGGCACGAAACTGGTTGCGTATGGGCAGTTCGCTGGAGCCGACACCGATGACACCTCCATCGGCACCCTCGTAGGGCTGGTCCTGGCCCGCATTGCGGTGTTGGCTCACCCAATCGCCGCCCTGGGTCTCCAGTCCCTTCTGGCACTCCGCATACACATGAACGTCATCGGTCATGACAATGGAGGAAGGGGAATTGACAACGTTGGAGTAGATGAACGTTCGCTGCAGCAGTTCTTCCGGCGCGCCATCCAGGCGGAAGGTAAATATTTCAACCAGGGTACGGTCCGGGGAGATGGGTCGAATCACACGCCACTGCTGAAAAGACGTATGGGGGGAACAGGACGGGTAAATGATGGTGTTGTGCCGGTTGACCGACAGGATCTCCTTCGCCGTCTCCTCTCCCTTTGCCTCGGCAAGGCTTTGGAAGTAAGCCTGGGACAGGGGATCGTCCGGCGCCTTGAAGATGGCGGTCATGTAGCTGTGGCCATAGTCAAAAGCATGCAGATCCAGATCAGACCAGAACTTGGGAGGTGCACCGTTACCGTCAATGATATGCAGCTGGAAAGGCATCTCCCCACCCAGCTTTTCATTGGAATACTGGCGGGCTGCCCGGTAGGAGGACTCGTGGGTGGCGATGGGGTGGCCGGTGTCATTCAGGTTTTCGAAGAACACCTTCCAGTTGGATCGCTGCATGACGCGAAAGACACCGCCAGCAACCGACACGGTGCCGTTGGGCGCCCGATCGCAAAAATTGTCCAGGGAGCTTTTCACTCCAGCTATGAATGACTCGAAACTAACCCCCTCCTCCGCCAGGGAGGCGAATACGAAGCCACGGTAGTTGGCGACTCGGCCGACTTTACGCATGGAGAAACGGGGGTCTTCAATATCGAATGAGGTGCCCTCGTAGCCCTCCCTGTAAGGGACACCGCGGAGCTGGCCGTCCATGTTGAAGGTCCAGGCGTGGTAGGGGCAGCGAAACAGGCCCTTAACATGACCGCAACCCTCGGGGGCAATTCGAGCGCCCTTATGGGGGCAGCGGTTATACAACACGTGCACCTCCCCCTGCTTGTCCCTGGTCATGACCACGGACTCGCGCCCGATTAAGGTGGTCCAGTAGTCTCCCGCGTCGGGAATCTGAGAGTCGTGGCCGACATACACCCATGCCTGCCCGAAAATGCGTTCCATCTCGAGGTCGAACACCTCGTTACTGACATAGCAGTCCCGATGAACTTCGTCGTCCCTGACCAGAGCATCGATGTCGATCAAAGGTAGCGTTGCCTGGGTCATGATCTGTGTCCTGTGCAAGTGCAGCTTTTTGCGGGCGCTGGCAGGTGCTGCATGGCCCGATGACCATCTCCCTGACTCTAAAATAATTGGCTGGGGGAGACAAACCCACACTGGCCTGGGGGTTGGCAGAGGCCATTCCCAGACCCGGAGCAGCTGGCTCCCCAGGCTGCTACCGGGCCCATGCCCTCGCCTGCCACCGGCAGAGGATTCCCCTACGCCATGGTCCAGGCCAACTACATAACCCAGCTAATCGCCGACCCATTTCCACTGGACCTTGAAACACCTTAAGGTAGGGCCATGCACGTCCAGTTCCATGCCGGCGCAACGCAGTTAACCCAGCCTTTGGACTGGCCGCGACCCGCTGGGACAGCACCCGACCCCTGAGGATAGACATGCAGCTGATCGACGAAATACGCGCCAGACCCATGACCTCGTTTCAAACGAGGGCGGTACTGATCTGCATCATCATCAACTTCATCGATGGCTTCGACGTGCTGTCCATCGCCTTCGCGGCGCCGGAAATCGCCCGGGAGTGGGCCCTGGAGCCCGCGGTGTTGGGTGTGGTTTTCAGTGCCGGTCTGGCCGGAATGGTCATTGGCGCACTGTTTCTCTCGCCGCTGGCGGACCGCTATGGCCGACGCACCCTGATCCTGATCGGTCTCGCCATCATTTCGGTGGGCATGTTCACCTCGGCGTTAGCCCAGGACGTAACCACATTGCTGATCACCCGACTGATAACAGGCCTGGGGGTGGGCGGCATGTTGTCCAGCCTGACTACCATGGTATCCGAATACAGCAATGCCAGACGCCAGAAATTGGCCGTTGCCATACTCCAGTCAGGATACCCGGTGGGCGCCATCATCGCCGGCTTTGTGTCGGTGGCGCTGGTCAGCGCCATGGGCTGGCGCTCGATTTTCCTGGTGGGGGGCGGGCTGTCCCTGACCATGCTGCTGCTGGTCTGGTGGCGACTGCCGGAGTCCCTGGCTTTCATCCTCAACCGGCGTCCTGAGGGCGCCCTGGCACGGGCCAATGTGCTGCTCGGGCACATGCAGATGAAGCCGCTGGAGCAATTGCCGCAGATCGAGAGCAACACTGGTCAGGGTGGCGGATTCTTTGACGTCTTCACGCCGGAGTATCGGGTCCGCACCGTGCTGATCTGGCTGGCGTTTGTCGCCGTGATGTCGACCTGGTATTTCGTTGCCAACTGGACGCCCAAGATTCTGGTGGATGCCGGTCTGTCACGGGACACCTCCCTGTCCGGGGGTGTGATCCTGAGCATTGGCGGCGTGCTGGGCGGCATCGCGGTGGGTTGGGTGGCCACCAGGATTTATGTGCTGAAGGTTGGCGCGTTTGTCATGCTGGGATCGATTGCCAGCATGGCGGTGTTTGGCAGCCTGCCGGTTGCCATTACGCCCATGCTCATCGTGACCTTCATCATCGGCATATTCCTGTCCGGCTCAATGATCAGTCTCTACGCTGCGGTACCGGACATGTACCCGGTGCAGATACGTAATACCGCCCTGGGTTGGGCCCTGGGTGTCGGGCGCCTCGGGGCTGTGCTGGGCCCGAATCTCGCAGGCGTGATGATCCAGGTGGGATGGGAACGGTTCGCGCTCTACCTGGCGATGGCTCTGCCCATGTTCCTGGCCGCCTTTGCCGCCATCAGCCTGACCCGTAGCGGTGTCGGCAGGGAGCCCAACTGAGAACCTACAGACACCCGGTCTTCGGGCCGCAACAGCCGTGGGCAACAGTCCGATCCAAGGCTGTTACCCGCGCGATAGCAGGCCACCACTGGCGATTCTCACTGCAAGGGTTTTGCCCGGGGTTGGGCAGTTTGCATTTGGGACCTGATGTGCTACTGATACCACTTATAAGTGGGGTAAAAACTGTCAGACGATCCTGAGCTGGCAGGTTCTGCTGGGGCTGCACTGCAGCACCACCTGGACCGCTGGGATTGGAGGTTCAACGCCATGAAAGCAGACGGGGTAGCATCAATGCCGGCGGCGCGCCGGACCAACCTGGAACCGGAGCAGCGCCGGGAATTCCTGAAACTGCTGGGCTTTGCCGCAGCCGGGTCTGCCGCGGTGCTGTCGCACCCCCTGTCCCTGTCGGCATCGGAGGCTGACAACTGGAATCTCGCCGGAGTCGATGCCGAGCTGGGACTGATGTTGGCCAGCATAGCCCGCCTGCTGTTCCCCCACCCCGAACTCAATGACTCGGTCTACGTCCAGGTAGTTCGGGACATCGATGCCGACATGGGCCAGCGTCCCGATCTGGCAAAGCTGCTGCAGAACATGGCAGCGACCCTCGAGCAGCAGGTTGGCGGCGATTGGCTGGCCGCATCAGTGCCCGAGCAAGTACAAGCGCTGAAAAGCATCGAAGGTGGCGAGGCGTTTTTCTACCTGCGCAACCGGACCATCGAAAGCCTGTACCGCAATCCATTGGTCTGGCAATTGGTGGGCTACGAGGGCTCCTCCATCGAGTACGGCGGCTATATCAACCGCGGCTTCGATGACATTGATTGGTTGGATTCATGAGCGCGTCATTCAGCCAGGAACAGTCGGTAGTAGTCGTCATTGGCTCGGGTGCCGGTGGCGGCGTGCTGGCCAATGCCCTGGCCCAACGTGGCATCGACGTGGTCTGCCTGGAGGCCGGTCGTCGTCTGGACATGTCCGAAATTGTCAACGACGAAGCGGCCATGTTTGGCAAGTTCACCTGGCTTGATCCGCGGGAGAGCAGTGGCCAGACCATTCCCGGCTTCCCGGCCTGGACCTGCAAAACCGTCGGGGGTACCACCCTGCACTGGACCGCCTCCTGTCCACGCATGCAGGCCCATGAATTCAAAGCCCGCTCTACCTACGGCGCCATAGCTGACACCACATTGGAAGACTGGCCCCTGGCCTTTGATGACATCGCCCCCTATTACTCGGCAGCGGAACAATTGATGGGGGTAACGGGCACCCATGGCATTGAACGGCTACCGGGCAACAACAACTACAAAGTACTGGAGGCCGGCGCCCGCAAAGTGGGTTACCGACAGATCGACACCAATAACGTGGCGATCAACCCGACGCCCCGGGATGGTCGCGGCGCCTGCCTGCAGACCGGCTTTTGCACCAGCGGCTGTGTCGTGCAGGCGAAATGGTCCACCCTGTATACCGAGATTCCCCGGGCCGAACAGACCGGGCACTTCGAGTTGCGGCCGGAATGCATGGTCACCCGGATAGCCCACGATGACAGCGGTCGTGCCAATGAGGTGCACTACATCGACGCCGGCGGTACGCCGCAGAAGCAGAAGGCCAGTGCCGTTTGCGTGGCAGGCAATGCCATTGAGACCGCACGCCTGCTGCTGAACTCCAGCAGCGACAGATTCCCCACCGGGCTCGCCAACAGCTCGGACCAGGTGGGTCGCAATTACATGCGGCACATGATCGCAGGCGTGGTGGGACGCATGCCCGGCGAGGTCAACATCCACCGGGGTGCCCATCAGGCCGGGATCATCAAGGACGAGCGCGGTTACAACCCCGACCGTGGCTTTGTCGGCGGCATCCTGATGCTAACGGTGCCCTTTGCGCCGGAGATTTTTGCCAAATTCCTGCAGCCCAACGGTTGGGGCCCGGAATACGCCGATATCCTGGCCCACTACAATCACCTCGCGGCAATGTTGATCCATGGCGAAGACCTGCCCCAGGCCAGCAACCGCATAACCCTCCACGAGCAGAAAGTAGATGGCTACGGCCTGCCCATTCCTGTGGTGCATTACGAAGAGCATCCGAACACGGCGAAGCTGCGGGAATACGCGTTGGCGCGTGGCAGATCGGTGTATGAGGCCCTGGGTGCCAAGGATGTTTACGACATGGTTAATGTCTTCCCGGCCACCCACAATATGGGCACGGCGCGCATGGGCAGTGATCGAAAAACCAGCGTCTGTAACCGCTGGGGACAAACCCACGACGTGGACAATCTGTTTGTTTCAGATGGCAGCCTGTTTACCAGCGCGGGCTGTGAAAATCCCACTCTGACCATCGTCGCACTGGCCCTGCGGCAGGCGGACCATATCGCCGGAAGGGTGGGTCGCGGCGAACTTTAAGGCTACAGGCGGCCCTGGCCCGGGCACGCCCGCTACGGGCAGCCCCAACAGGGCCATCGGCAAACGAATAATTTCCAGGCAATGACGTAAGGATTTCCCCATGAAGCAATCGGAACTTTGGATAGGCGGCGAGCACGTGGCCCCCACCGGAGGTCAGTATTTCGACGACCTCAACCCCTCCGACCAATCTGTAATCGCCAAAGTGGCCAGCGCCACCGCAGCGGACGTGGACAGCGCTGTCGCGGCCGCCCACAAGGCTTTTCCCGAGTTCAGTCGCAGCCAGGCCAAGGAGCGCGAAAAAATTCTCTGTGATGCCGCCGCCCTGGTGGAACGGGACCGGGACGAGTACCTGGGCATGCTGATTGAAGAGGTGGGCTCACCGGTCATGAAGGCGCAGTTCGAAGTGGACTACTGCATCAACGCCTTTCGTGCGGCGGCAGGTGTGCCCCGGCGCCTCACCGGCGAGACCATGCCCCTTGATCGGCCCGGGGCCTTCGGCATGTCCATACGTGAACCCGTCGGCGTCATCGCCTGTATTACTCCCTTCAATGTGCCGTTACTGAAAAACGTCAAGCAGATTGCCATGGTGGTAGCGACCGGCAATACCTCGGTGTTGCTTCCCTCCGAATTCGCCAGCCAGGTAACCGTTCGCTTCGCAGAAACACTGCATGAGGCGGGACTGCCGGCGGGTGTTTTCAACTACGTCACGGGCAACCCGTTTGAAATCGGCGACGTGCTGACCTCACATCCCGGAATAGCGGCCGTGAACTTCTGCGGCTCCCCGGTCATTGGCAAACACGTGGCGGAAATAGCGGCCAAGGATCTCAAGCCCATCACGCTGGAACTGGGTGGCAAGAGTCCCCTGATCGTGCTCGATGACGCCGACCTGGGCAAGGCGCTGGAGGCGGCGACCATCGGTATCTTTTTCTTCCAGGGCCAGGCCTGTATGGCATCCAGTCGAATATTCCTGCAGCGAGGCATTGCCGAGGCGTTCACGGAGCAGTTTGTCGAGATAGCCCGCAACATCAAGGTGGGTGACCTTTCCGATCCGGAAACCGCCCTGGGGCCGATCATCAGTGAGCGCCAGATGAACCGCATACGATCCCATATCGATGATGCGGTGGAACAAGGGGCCCATGTGCTGCATGGCGGCAACGAATGGCAGGGCCAGTGCTGCCCGCCCACCATCCTGACCGGCGTGCAGGAGGGTATGACCGTATTCCGCGAGGAGACCTTTGGACCGGTGACCTCCCTGTACACAGTGGACAGCCTCGATGAAGCCCTGGCGCTGGCCAACGATACCCAGTACGGGTTGAGTTACTCGATCTTCACTTCCAACATCAATGCGGCCATGCAGGCAGCCCGGGAGGCCAACTCCGGCATGGTTCACATCAATGCCATGTCGATTCAGGACGAACCCCATGTGCCCTTTGGGGGCAATGGTCTCAGTGGTTTCGGGCGCGAGGGTACCGAGGCCGACCTGGATATCATGACCAAGTGGAAGTGGATCACCATCCAGCTGGATTGACGGTTTGAGGGCGGCTGTGGTGCCGGCATCCAGGCTCAGCGCACCACGTCACCCAAGCCCGTCGTCGCTGAACGAATAGCCTCTGAGGGCTCGCACAACCCTGAGTCTGCGACGCATTGCCAGTCGTTACCTGTCCAGCCTTCACTCATCAAAAGCGGGCAGCACCGGGGTTCTGGGGCGCCAGTCCTCTCCGTAGAGCGCACGGTACACCTCAGGTCGATCGACAGACCCTTTGGCAAAACCGCCCCGCCACAGGTCATACTGGGGATCGGCATAGCGTTCAAAGAAGGCTGTCAGGCGGCTATCCAGTGACGCCAGCACCGATGCGTAAGCCGGATCAGCTGCGAGATTCCGGTGCTGTCCCGGGTCCTGCTGCATGTCGAACAGCTTTGCCTCTCCCGTGGTCGGCAGCCGTTTCCAATAGCTGTAACGGTCAGTCCTGATGACCCGGGTTTCCTCCTGCTCAAAAAAAACCGCGTCCCGCCAGGGCTGGCTGTCCGACCCCATGAGGGTAAAACCAAAACTTAGTCCCGGGCTGTTGGCGAAGCTGACCTCGCCAAAACCAAGCAGCTCCAGAATGGTCGGAGCGATGTCGTACTGCCCAATCAGCAGTGGACTCACCTTGCCCGCCTGTTCGCCACGCGGTGTGCGGATAATCAGTGGGATATTCATGGGTGTTTCATAGGGGCTTGAGGGTTTGGTCACCACCGTGTGCTGCCACAGCCCGTGCTGGCCGTAAAAATTGCCCTGGTCGGAGGAGAAAACCACCAAGGTGTTGTCGGCCAGCCCCAGTTCATCCAGAGCGTCCAGCACCCGTCCGACGCCGTCGTCCACCAGGGTATTCTGGGATGCCACATTGGCCATGGTCTCGGGATCGTTGTGCATCTGCAGGGACTGCAGCAATTTGCCCTTGATAAAGGCGTTTTTGTTGTCCGGGTCCATGAGTTGGTCAACCTGGTTCTGGTTGAAAGCCACCCTCGGGAAAGAATCAAACCGCTGCCCCACATACTGCGGGTAAAAGCGGTTACGAGCCGGCCCCAGATTGGTGGGTGGATTCAAATACGGACCGTCATAGTTCAGCTGCAGGTAAAAAGGTTGCCCGCCTTCTACCGCCGCCAGATATTCGATCGCCTTGTCGGTGAAGAAATCCACCAGGTGCTGTCCACGCACCGGATATTGCCTGCCATTCTCGATAACCGTGTTGTTCCAGAAATCGACCGTATGGCCGTCAGTAAAGGTCACCCAGTGCTGGAAACCCAGTGATGCCTGCTCGGGTTTGCCCAGGTGCCACTTGCCGATCATCGCGGTCCGATAGCCGCGATGTGCCAGGGTCAGGGGCAGACTGCGAAATTCGGCCACGGCGGACCAACCCTCGGGCCATTGGCTGAGCAAGCCATCGTCCAGCCAACTGTGGATGCCGTGCTGGGAAGGCATGAGCCCGGTCATCAACGTCGCTCGGGTGGGTGAACACATACCATTGGCCGCGTAGGCGCGGGTGAAGCGCACCCCTTCCAGAGCCAGCTGGTCAATATGGGGGGTGCGGACATCGGGATTGCCGTAGGCACCCAGAATCGACGCCGGCTGGTTATCGGTCAGGATAAACAGAACATTATGACCCCCGGGGGCCGCCATCACGGGTCCTCCCACGATAGCCGCCAGGCAACCGATACCAGCAAGGATACGGCGCAACACCCTGGCCACGGGGTCGGACTGATGAGTTCTGGGTTGATGGCGGTGCTTCATTCTGGGAGGGCCTCTGGGTGGCGCGAAAGCGCAGTGACCTGGTATCTGGAATCACTGCACACCTCGTCCAGCTTACCCCTTTTATAACCAAGGTCACCCCTCAGTGGGGCGGGTCATCGGTGCATGGAGATACCGCCTTGGGGTAGGCTGGCTGCATAACAACGGCAAAATAAAATGAGGTCACCATGGCCAGCCCCCAGTTCTTTAAATCCCTTTTTATTGCGGCGATCACCGCCGCCGGGGTTAGCCACCAGGCCGCGAGCGCCGACACGGCACCGGTAGCCCCTCGTATTGAAGACGAGATCGCCGCCCACACCGAACACTTCGAGCCCCGGATCTATCAGGTGGGCAAGCGCGTCTACAGTGCGGTGGGCTGGAATATTTCCAACATCGTCATGATCGAGGGCGAGGACGGCATTATCCTGGTAGACGCCGGGTTAAGCCCCGCCTCCAGTCGCCAGGTGCTGTCTGAGTTTCGCAAAATAACCGACAAGCCCATCAAAGCCATCATCTACAGCCATTTTCACCATGATCACATCGATGGCATCAAGGGACTGGTCAGTGAACAGGAAATCAGGGATGAAGGCATCCGGCTGATCGCCCACGAGTCACTGCTAGGCAACCTGACCGACGAGAGCCTGCTGTTGGGTCCCATTCTGGCCCTCAGGGGTGGGTACACCTTTGGCTTCATGCTGAACCCCGCCGATCGGCAGGGGATGAACGCCGGCATCGGACCCTTGCCCGAGGGCGGACTCCCCGGCTCATTCATCGCTCCCAATGAACTGGTCGGTGACCGCCTGCAAACCGAAGTTGCCGGCATCACCCTGGATATCATGCACGTGCCCAGCGAGGCACCCGATGAACTGGCCATCTATCTGCCGGAAGACAACATCCTGATCGACACGGAAGTCCTGCAGGGTCCCACCTTCCCCAACGTCTACACCCTCAGGGGCACCAAATTTCGGGATCCGGCTGTCTGGGTGCGCAGCATTGACCGCCTTCGGGCGCTCAAGGCCGACCACCTGGTGCCCACCCACGGGCAACCGGTCTCTGGTGCCGATCGGGTCGATGAGGTACTGACCATGACCCGGGACGGTATCCAGTATCTACTGGACCAGTCGATTCGCTGGATGAATAGGGGTTACACGCCGGACGAGTTGGCGCAACACATCAAGCTACCACCGCACCTGGAAAGCTATGCCCCCTATCTGCGCCCCTACTACGGCACGGTGCAGCAATCGGTACGGGAAATTTATGTCGGCCAGCTTGGCTGGTACCAGGGAGACCCTGTCGCACTGAACCCGGTGCCCAACAAAGAGCGCAGTCGCCGCCTGGTGCAGCTCATGGGCGGCGGCGCGGCGGTGTTGCGAGCGGCGCAACAGGCCTACAAAGCCGATGACTTTCAGTGGGCAGCAGAATTGGCCACCCTGCTGCTGGACAACGATGCCAGCGATACCCAGGCACGGGATATTAAGGCGGCGGCTTTCCGGCAGATGGGTTACGCCAGCATTAACATCAACTGGCGCAATTGGTACCTCACCTCGGCGATGGAATTGGAGGGCGCACTGGAACAGAGGCTGGCAGCCGTGGACATGCGGGCCGTATTCCTGCCTCCCGATATCGTCGCGGCATTACCAACCGCCGCCATCCTGCACAGCATGACCAGCCGCCTGAAGGCCGAACAGGCACTGGTTACCCAGCAGACCCTGGCCATTGGAATCGAGGACGAGGCGGCGGTGTTCGGCCTGCAAATCCACCGGGGAGTTTGCCGATTCATAGAGGGCGCACCGCCCTCGGCAGACTTCAAGCTGACACTGGATCGGAACACCCTGAACGGCATCGTTACCGGGCGAGACAGTTTTGCTCAGGCCCTGGGCACCAACCGGGCGAAACTCACGGGCAACCCCGACGCGTTCCTCGCCTTTATGGAACTGTTCGAAGACCCATGGCAAAACAAACCGTCCCTGACGCTTAGGTGACCGTTGGACCCCAGCATCGAAAACCACCGCCAGTCCTGGCAGCCATAGACAACTGCTGCTGTCAGCGGGAATACGCTGCGCCGCCCTGAATGGCTATTGCGGACCTCGGGGCTAAGCTCTGCGGAGTTGTACACCCTGGAAATTCACACAACACCGAGTTGGGCTTTTCTACCACCACAAAAACCAAAAACGGGCGCCAGGGCGCCCGTCAGTGGGTTTGGTGCACAGCCGCTGACAGCGGAGTATTAACGCCTCAGAAACGAATCTCTCCGGTGAGGTACCAGGCGAAGTCCCTCGCCAGGATGTCGTTCTGGGTGCCGGACGACCCGGACGCTTCGGTGTACAGGATGATGCGCTCGTCGGTGATGTTCATGGCATGCAAGGTCAGCCCGTAACGGTCGCTGGCGCTGTTCCAGGCCACACTGGCGTTGAGCAGGCTGTAACCGGGCATCACGCTGAAGGGGTCGTTGTCCCCGGCAAAATAGACCTTGTCACGGTAGGAGTAGTCGATCCGCGCTGACATCATGCCGGCATTGCCAAGACTGAATTCCTTGATCGCCGACAGGGATGCCGTGATCTCTGGCACCTGGGGCAGCTGGTCTCCCTTAGCGGGTCCGCCCGAGTTGGTTACCGAGGGATCCGCCTCGGTGATCACCGCATCGAGATAACCAAAGGACGCCTCAAAGAACCAGGTGTCCGCCGGAGACCATCGGCTCTCCAGTTCAATACCCTCGATTTCACCGGTGCCCGCGTTATCAAGCTGCGGGGCGATTCCCTCGGGAGCCAGGGTCTCAAGCTGGATATCCTCGTAGTCGGCCATGAAAGCGGCACCGTTCAGGACAAATTTGCCGTTTTCGCTGCGGTACTTGAAGCCAATTTCAAAGGATTCCACATACTCCGGGTCGTAGGTCGGTGCATTGGGGCCAAAACGACCGGCGTTACGCTGCTGTACGCCCCCGCTCTTGAAGCCCTCGGAATAGGTACCGTAGACCATCAAACCATCGCTGAAGTCGTAGGAGAGGTTGAGCATGGGAGTGGTGTCCGACGCCTCCAGTGTCGTGGTGCCCGGATCGATCAGGACCACGCCCATGGAGGGGCCCGGCGGCGCCAGTATGGGTTTGGCGGTCTGGATACCGGGGTCGACAATAAAGTCCTTGGTATCGTCGGTGTAGCGAATACCCGCAGTGAAATGCAGTCGCTCCGTGATGTCGAAAGTGCCCTGGAAGAAGCCGGCGATACTCTCGTGGTCAAAGCGTCCGCCACTCTCGATGTCGACCGCAGCAAAATCCACCGGGTTGAAGTTGTTGCCGTCCTCGGTGAAGTAAAAGCCCCCGATAATCCACTGTAGCCGCTCGTTAAAAGCGGTACCCAGCAACTGGAATTCCTGGGAGAACTGGCTCTGCTCATAGATCTCGTCCCGAACCCAGGACAGGAAGTACGGGGTGTTATCCCCGTCATGGGCAAAGGAGCTGTCCACGTCCCGGTAGGCGGTGATGGACTTCAATTCCAGGTTGTCCGACAACGACCAGTCGATAGTCGCCGACACGCCCCAAACGTCATGGTCAGAAAACGTCGGGTCGGTGCCCGTGTTTTGGCCCAGGGCGACGTTATTGGCGTTTACACAATCCGGGTCAGTACCCTCAACCAAGCCCGGCACCGGCGCTATGGCGTTACAGCCATTGGTTTGTCGTAGGCTGGGGATATTGATGAGGGGGAAGGGAAAAGACGCTGCTATGGCACCGTCATTGCCCAGGAAAAAGTTATGTTGGGTGGGGCCGTTGCCTGTGGAAGCGGGATTGCTTGGATCCGGTGGGATAAAGTTTATCGCCCGAGTCGGATCCCGGGAGATCACCCGGGCCTGGCCATTTTCCCGGTCCCTCGAATAGTCGGCATTGATATTGATTTCAACGTCATCACTGGCCACCCAGCGCAGCGCACCCCGGAAAGCGGTGGTGTTGTCATCGCCGGTGTCCATGCCGTTGATCGGGTTCACAATGAAGCCGTCCTGCGTGAAGCGCGCAACCGTCGCGCTGGCAAACAGGTTGTCAGAGAGACCGCCGCTGACACGACCCAGGAAGTCCAGGCGATTGTCGGTGCCTACGCGCATCCTGGCCACACCTTCAAACTCTTCAGTGGGCTTCTTGGTGGTAATTGAGATAGCGCCACCAGTGGTGTTACGGCCGAACAAAGTGCCCTGGGGTCCACGGAGCACCTCGACCCGCTCGATGTCGATCAGGTCCAGCACGGAGCCGATACTGCGGGCGTAGTAAACGCCGTCCACATAGAGCCCGACACCGGGATCCGCCGAGGGAATAAAGTCCCGCTGACCCACGCCGCGCAAGAAGATCGCCGCACTGTTGCCGCCACCGCCGTTGGTGTTGATATTGTCAAAGGTCATGTTGGGGACAATATTGGCAATCTGGTCCACCCGCTGGATGCCCCGGGCCTGGAGGCTGTCACCGGTGAAGGCAGAAACCGCGATGGGAGTTTCCTGCAAACCCTCTTCACGTTTCCGGGCCGTCACCACCACCTCTTCCATGAGCACGCTAACCCCTTCGGCTTGCTGGGCCTTGACCGCCTCGGGCAGCAGTAAAAGTGGTACCGCGCCCAGGGCGCATAGCAAGTTGCGAGTAGTGAGGACGTCGTATTTCATTCTGAACTGGCTGGGCTTCATATCAATACCTCTCGTGGTGTGTTCGGCTTGATCAAATTTGTAGCTGCCATGGGGGCACCGGAACTCGATGCCACAGACGGGAACGTTTTAAGCCTAAAGTATCTCTCGCCGGATCGTCAAACACTGTTAAAACCAAGATTAAAAATATCTGTTCGGGCCCTCTTCCAGCGAATGGCCCGTTGGCCCACGGGCAGTCCAGGGCGCCATTGTCAGGGCTGCCATCGATACTCACCGGCAATGCCATCAGGCTCTCAGGTGGAGGCACCGCCCAGTTCTTTGATGCCCTCGAGTTCCTCCAGAAACACCGGGCTCTCGGGCAGGGTGGAGCCGCCGTCTATACAGATGGTCTGGCCCGTTATGTAGCCGGCCTGATCGGAAGCGAGATACAGCATGCAGTAGGCAATATCCTCCGGCACGCCCATGCCGCCGGTGGGGATGTAACGGGCCATGGCCGCCAGCCCCTCCTCGTCGGCCAGCAATTCCATGGCCTTGGTGCGTATATAGCCGGGCTCAATGCCGTTAACCGTAATGCCATCGCCCGCCAGTTCCAGGGCCGCGGTGCGGATGAAGGCGTTCATGCCGCCCTTGGACGCCGCGTAGTAGGCCGTGTTGGGCATCGCAACCCGGGGGCCGGTGACCGAGGAGGTAAACAACAGGCGCCCGCCGCCCCGGCGGCGCAGATGGGGCACACAGGCCTTGCTGAAACGGAAACAGGACTTCAGGTTCACCGACAATACGGTTTCCAGGTCATCTTCCGAGTAGGCCTCTACAGGGCCACCCAGAAAAGAGGCCGCGTTGTGTACCATGATATCGATGCCCCCCCAGAGCGCCGCGGTTTTTTCTACAATACTGTCCACGGCCTCGGGACTACCGATATCAATCGCCATCAATTCGGCACAGCCGCCGCTGTCCAGAATGGCCTTTAGCGTGTCCTCGCCATGGCTTGGAGTACGTGTCGCTATCATCACCTTGGCCCCCGCCCGGGCAAACACCTGGGCGATGGCCGCTCCAATACCCTGTCCGGCACCCGTTACAATCGCCACCTTGTCGGTCAGATCACCCAGCATATAACCCCCTTCCCAAGCTAAATGTTCACCGGGCCACCCGGTTCTGTGCCAGCAACGGCATCAGCAGCAACAGGGCACTGGCGACGAAGAACGCCGCTCCCAGCTTATTGACGTTCACCAGGCTCCCATCCCCGAGCAGGGACGCCGCCAGCCCGGGACCAAATGCCAGGCCAACCATTTGCATCGCCACTGCATAGACAACGACCCGCCCCCGGCGATCAAAGTCTGCCATGGCCGCAAGCAGGAACGGGTGCACCACATTCCAGGCGAAGTTGTAGATACAGACCGCGAGCGCGAACACCAGGAAGGTGAATTCGTCGACCAGAAAATAAAGGCACAGTGCGCCGCCCAAAATACCCACCATCAGCGGCATTAGCCGGCCCAGCCGGCTGCCCAGCACAGCGGCCAGCAGGGCACCCGCAATGCCCGCAAACTGTGACAACGTCAGTCCATTAGCCACCGCCTGGTCATCAAGCCCTCCGGCGAGACCGATCAGAAACAGGTAGGCCCAAACAATGCCCTGTGCCGTGAAGTAAGCCAACATGGCCAGCAGGGCCAGCAATTTGAGTCCGGCTGAAATAGTCGCAGCAGCCTCGGCAGCCTGGGCCGATGTTTCCCCGTTGGCTGGGAGGTGGCGCACCAGAGGCACCGCAGCCAGGGGGAACAGGGCAAAAAACCACAGCACAGCATTCATGCTGGCGGCCCACTCGTAGGCGGCAGGCATGACAAACAAACCCAGCGCACCATAGGTCAGCACCCACATGATCATGAGACCAAAATTTCGATCCGGGTTGCTGCTCATACCGACAATGGCAAAGCCCAGGGAGACCAGGCTGCCGCCTCCCAATCCAGCGACAAAGCGCAGTGCCGCAAATCCCTGGAGGTCGGTCACCACTGTACTCAGGGCATTGGCGACAAACATCAGCAGCAACGACACCAGAATCACATAGCGCCAGTTGACCCGGGCGGCGACGAAGCTCATCAAGATGGTCGTAGCGGCCAGGCCAAACATCTCAGCAGAGGCAACATAGCCGGCCTCGGCGTCGGTGAAACGCAGATACTCCACCATGCCCTGGACAAACCCCGGCTGGACAATGAACACCTCGGGAGCAATGACGCCGATAAGAAAGGCGGTGTATAGGGTGACCTTCGCGTCGGGGTGCACGGGGTCTCTGTTGGCTACCAAGCGCTGCAGCATGCGAGTCCACCTGTTCTGGTTATTGTGACCGCGTACTCGGGTTGGGACGCCATTTCATGCCGGACTACACGACCACAACCCCAAGTCGAGGGTAAGTGGTTTGGCAGCCGCTGCCAATGGCCCTGTTACTGACGGTGGGTGGCCGGTGCAGAACGGAAGGAGATAGCTCTACCACCAAGGCCTGCGCTTTGACTCCGAACCGCTGGTGATCCTGCTCGGAAACAGGGACCAGGGCATCCCTCCACAGACCTGCTGGCGGCGGGTCACGCCCTCAGGCGGTTGCCCCCGGGCGCAGTACGGCCTTAACAACCCGCCCGCTCTCTGAATCCTGTACCGCCTGCTCGATGTCCTCCAGGGAATAGAAGGTGATGAGCTTGTCGATTGGAAAGCGTCCCTGTTTGTAGAGAGCAACCAGTTTAGGTATGAACTGCCCGGGAATACTGTCGCCCTCAATCACCCCGGTCACGGTGCGTCCGAACATGATGCTGTTCATGTCGAGGCTGACCTCGGTGCCCATGGCCGCAGCGCCAATCAGCGCGCAGGTCCCTGTAACCGTGAGGGCGTCCACGGCCTGCCTGAGGACCGCCGGATTTGCAGTGCACTCCAGGGAAAAATCGCTGCCGCCCTCGGTCAAATCCACAATAGCCTGCACGGGGTCGGTCTCGCCGGGATTCACGGCATGGGTAGCGCCCAACTCCAGGGCCAGTGCACGTCGGGCCTCGTGGGGCTCCACCGCGATGATGGTTGCGCAGCCCTGCAGGGCTGCCGCCATCACCGCCGCCAAACCCACCGATCCACAGCCAAAGACCGCCAAACTGCTACCCGCCTGGGGTTTCAGGGTGTTAATTACCGCCCCGGCCCCGGTCTGCAGGCCACAGCCCAGTGGTCCCAGCAGTTCCAGCGGCACGTCCGAATCCACCTTCACCGTATTGCTTCTACTGGCGAGGGCATAGGTCGCAAAGGAGGACTGGGCAAAAAAATGCCCGTGTATCGCCCCGCCCTCCCGACTGAGCGCACAGGAGCCATCGGCCCTTGCCCCGGCAAAATTGCTGTCAAAAAGGTTGGCACAGCGGCTTGGCAGCCCACGGACACAGTTCTTGCAGTCTCCACAGGCATGGAAACTCAGGACCACATGGTCCCCCGGTACCAGGTCGGTCACGGCACCACCCACCGCTTCCACCACCCCCGAGCCCTCGTGACCCAGGACGGCTGGCAGGGGCACGGGGTACAGTTGATCCCTGCAAATCAGGTCGGTGTGGCATAGCCCGACGCCGACAATCCGCACCAGCACTTCGTCCTCCCGTGGTGGCGCCAGCTCCAGCTGCTCGAGCTCAAAAGCACCCCCGGATTGACTGACGACAGCGGCTGTGATCTCCATAACGGGTTTCCTATAGTTATTTGTTCTTGTATTCAGTTACGCCTCGCGCCCAGTATAGGACTACAACCCCCAGGGCTATATCCAGGTGTCTGAGAGGAGGTCTCGTTGATGGCAGATGATGCTTTGTGGCGTCTCGGTGCGACAGAAATTGTGCAGGGCATCAAGACCGGCCAGTTCAGCAGCCAGGAAGTTGTCCAGGCTTCCATAGAGCGCGTCACCCAGACCAATGACACAGTTAATGCGATCACGGAAATTCGCCCGGAGGAGGCACTTGCTGCCGCCAAACAGGCTGACCTGCAGGTTGCCCGGGGTGAAGCCCTTGGCCCACTGCACGGCTTGCCGACCGTTATCAAAGCCAACGTCGATGTGGGCGGTTGGGCAACCGTCAACGGCTGCTCGGCACTGCTGGACAACGTGGCCCCCCAATCCTCCCCCTGCGTGCAAAACTGGCTGGACGCCGGGGCGATTGTGTTGGCCCGATCAAATACCCCCGAGTTCTGCTGTCGTTGGGAAACCAACAACGATGTCTTTGGGCAAACCCTGAATCCCTGGGACAGGGCGCTGACCCCGGGCGGATCAAGCGGCGGCACCGCCGTCGCCCTGGCCACCGGTATGGTGCCCCTGGGTCACGGCACGGACCTGGGAGGGTCCCTGCGACACCCGGCCCAGTGTTGTGGCGTGGCCTCACTGAAGCCCTCCCTTGGCCGGGTACCCGACTGGACACCGACCCAACCCGAGCCCGCCATCGGCGTGCAGTTGATGAACACAGACGGCCCCATGGCACGGCGCATCGCCGACGTCCGGCTCGGTCTGCAGTGCATGGTCGGTGATCACTCCTGGGACCCCTGGCATGTCCGGCGACCACTGGCGTGCGAAGCCGAAGCGGGACTGCCCCTGGCCCTTGTGGTCGACCCCATGGGCGCGGGGGTTCATCCCCAGGTGGCGGCGGGTGTGCGGGCGGCGGCGGATATTCTGGCGCAGCAGGGCTTCGTTATTGAAGAAGTCCCGCCGCCTCGACTGGAGGATGCCTTTCGCATCTGGCGCCTGGTCTGTCTTCATGAACTGCTCACCGGCTTGAAACCCGATGTCGAGGCCATCTGCGGCACCGCCCTTCGTACTGTTCTGGAGCATTACGGTCAGGCAGAGGCTGAGCTGTCACCCGAGAACTATCAAAAGGCCTTGTCCGAACGAACGGGCCTGCTGAGAGAGTGGCAGGCCTTCTTTAACCGCTACGCCGCCATGATTGCACCGATAAGTACCGAACCACCCCAAGCTATTGACTGTGATCTGTCCTCCCCCGACAGCACCCGTGCCCTGATCGAGACCATGCGCATGGTGGTGCCGGTAAACGCGCTGGGATTGCCGTCGGCCGTGGTGCCGGTGGGAATCAGCGAAGGGTTGCCCCAGGCCGTGCAGGTGATCAGCGCACCGTTTCGGGACCTGGACTGCCTCGCGATTGCCGAGCAAATAGAATCAGCAGTGCCCGCCATCACTCCACTACTGGGAGAGTTACCATGCAGATAGCTGTTCTCGGGGGCGGCCATGGCTGTTACGCCGCCGCGGTCCACCTGACTGAGCAGGGTCACAGCGTCCGATTCTGGCGCCGGGACGCCGCTGCCTTCGAGCCCGTGCTGACGGGCAAGACAATCAAGGTCAAGGACTTTCGGGGGGAACGGGAGGTCGCCATCGCCTGCCCCACCACCGATCTTGGCACGGCCATTACCGGCGCCGAACTGATTGTCATCCCGCTGCCATCCACCACCCACGAATCCCTGTCCGAGCAGGTCGCCCCCTATTTGGAAGACGGGCAGGTTGTCTTTTTGCCTCCCGGCACCTTTGGCAGTTTCCTGTTTGCCCGGGCACTGGCGCAGTCAGGCAATACGGCGGCCGTCAGTTTCGCCGAGACCGGGACCCTACCCTACCTTGCGCGCAAGCATGCCGAGGACCGGGTCGTGATCAGCGGCTATGCGACACGACTGCCCACCGGTGTCTGGCCGGCGCGTGAAACCGACAGGGCGCTGGGGGTAATTGCCCAGGCCTACCCCGTTGAGCGCTGCGAGAACGCACTCAGTGGCGCCCTGATGAACGCCGGACCCATCATCCATCCGCCACTGATTCTGATGAACGCCGGCCCACTGGAACATTTCGAGGCCTGGGATATTCACAACGAGGGCACCCAGCCGGCCATTAGACGGGTGACCGATGCCCTCGACGGGGAACGGGTGGCCCTGCGGGAAGCCCTGGGCTTCTCCGCCCCGCATTTCCCCCTGCGGGATCACTACGACACCTCACCGCAGGCCGACGAGTGGATGTACGGGCGCGCCGCCCACGAGCGCCTGACAGACAGCGGTGACTGGCGCGAGGACATCGACCTACAGCAGCACCGGTACATGGTGGAAGACACCCGCCTTGGCCTGTCGCTGCTGGTTTCGGTAGGTCGGTGGGCCGGGATTCAGATGCCGGTCACCGAGGGCCTGCTGAACATTGCCTGCCCTGTGGCCGAACAGGACTTATACGAGACGGGCCGCACGCTGGAAACTTTAGGCCTGTCCCACATGACCCGGGAGCAGCTCAACACACTACTGCAGCAGGGCTTTACCACCTCCCCTGTAACAGAGGAAAAAGCACCCATCGGTATCATCGGCGCCGGTCGCATGGGGCGGGGCATTGCACTGGCCTATGCCTTTGCCGGAGTGCCGGTATTGCTGGTGGATGCCAAAGACCGGGACGATGCCGATCGGCAGCGACTGTTCTCGGACGCCGATGAGGAACTGCGCCGGGACCTTGCTTTTCTTGCCCGGGTTGGGCTTCTCAGCAGCGAACAGATATCCCGGGTGATGGAGCGGGTCAGCTACCTGTCAATGGCCCAGGGGGCTACGGAACTCGGTCGCTGCGATATCGTCTACGAGGCCGTTCCAGAGCGTATGGATGCCAAGGAGCGGGCATTCAGATACGCGTCGGAGGTGGCCCGGGACGATGCGGTGGTCGCTTCAACCACCTCGACCTTCCTGGTATCCGATCTGGCCAAACGCCTGGATCATCCCCAACGCTGCATCAATGCCCACTGGCTCAATCCCGCCCACCTGATTCCCCTGGTGGAACTCAGTTGTGAAGCCTCAGTGGATGACCGGGCACTGGCGTTGCTGCAGGAATCCCTGCACACCATAGGCAAAGTGACCGTAGTCTGCTCGGCCTCCCCCGGCTATATCGTACCCAGAATCCAGTCCCTGGCGCTGAACGAGGCCGCCCGTCTCGTAGCCGATGGTGTCGCGAGTGCCGAGGACATCGACAAGGCCGTGCGCAACGGCTTCGGTCCACGTTACGCAGTTCTTGGGCTGCTGGAATTTATTGATTGGGGCGGCGGCGACATTCTGTACTACGCCTCCAACTATCTCGCTGACAACCTAGACCCCCGCTATGGTCCCCCGGACATCGTGGCCGAAAATATGCGGGCCGGGCGCAACGGGGTCCGGGAGGGTCAGGGCTTCTTCGACTACCGGGACATGGATACCGCGGCCTATCGCGAGGCGCGCATGACAGAGTTTGTTCAGCTGCTGGGTCACCGGGGTTTGCTGCCGCGCTTCATGTCAGCCAATACCGGTACAGCAGGGATTGCATCGGAATGAGCTAGCAATACCCAGTCAGTTGCCAGGGTGGTTGCAACGACGGGGATTCGGCTCTCTGCCGGCAAAAACCGTTGCCATGGTGTCGACGGCATGCCAGATTCTGCTGTGCAAAAAATATATGTCGTAGGGTTTGTAAGGGGGACGATATGAACAATACCTTGGGCTGGATGTTGCTACTCGGGCTGTGTGCACTGGTGGGCGGCTGTGGTGGCGAACAAGCCAACACCAAACCCACAGCCGAAAGCACCGGTGGACCCGTTGAGGCGAGCCCTGGCGCCGGCAACATCAGCCGGGCGCGCCTGGAGAATGCATCACGGGAACCTGAGCAATGGCTAACCTATGGCGGTTCCTACGATGAGACCCGCCACTCAGCCCTGACCAAAATTAACCGCGACACCCTGTCCGACCTGGGCATCGGGTGGGTCTATGAAATGAAAAAGCCCCGGGGGGTTGAAGCAACCCCCATCGTTGTCGACGGAACCATGTATGTCAGCGGCGCCTGGTCGGTGGTCTATGCACTGGACGCACGCAGCGGTGAGGAGCTCTGGGTCTATGACCCTGGTGTGTCAGGGGAAGCCGCGGCCAAGGGCTGCTGTGATGTGGTCAATCGCGGCGTCGCTGTATACGACGGCAAGGTGTATGTCGGCGTGTTCGATGGACGGCTGGAGGCGCTGGACGCCAGCACCGGGGAGGTGGTGTGGAGCCAGGTCACGGTTGACCAGTCCCTGCCCTATACCATCACCGGTGCGCCCCGGGTCTTCAAAGACAAAGTCATCATCGGTAACGGCGGTGCCGAACTGGGGGTTCGCGGCTATGTAACGGCCTACGACGCGGCAACCGGTGAGCAGGCCTGGCGGTTCTACACGGTGCCCAACCCGAACAAGGAGCCCGACGGGGCCGCGTCGGACGCCATTTTTGCTCAACTCGCCAACGAGACCTGGGGCGATACCGGGGCCTGGACCACGGAAGGTGGCGGCGGCACGGTGTGGGACACCATTGTTTATGACGCGGCCAACGATCAGGTGTTACTGGGCGTGGGCAATGGCTCGCCCTGGAATGCCCAGATCCGAGACCCGGACAGTAACGGCGACAACCTGTTTCTGGCTTCGATAGTCGCCGTGGACGCCGATACCGGCGCCTACCGCTGGCATTACCAAACCACGCCCCGGGACACCTGGGACTACACGGCGACCCAGCCCATGGTGCTTGCGGACCTGCCCCTGGGCCCGGACGGTGCCGACCGTCGCGTGGTCATGCAGGCACCCAAAAACGGATTCTTCTACATCCTTGATGCCGCCGATGGCGAACTGATTTCCGCGACGCCGTTTGCAGAGATGAGCTGGGCCACCGGCATCGATGAAAACGGCAGGCCCATAGAAGTACCGGAAGCCCGTAGTCTGGAGGAAGACTTCGTCATGCTGCCCGGGCCCACGGGGGCCCATAACTGGCACCCCATGTCCTATAACCCCGATACCGGACTGGTCTACATACCCACCAACGTCCTACCGGGCCTGTTCAGCCGCCCCGATGGGGAAGAGGCCCCGGAGAGCAACTGGAACATCAATTTCCGGGAGGATGCGGGCTGGCCCCTGGCCATGCCCAACGAAATGCTGGGTGAACTGCGCAGCTCTGCAGGCGGTGCACTGCTGGCCTGGGATCCGGTCAAAGCCGAGCCGCGCTGGGCGGTGCCGTTTCCAGTGCCGTTTAACGGCGGCACACTGTCCCTGGCGAGCGGCCTGGTCTTCCAGGCCAACAAAGGCGGTGAACTGGTGGCCTACGACGCCGAGACCGGCGCCCGAGTCTGGTCCCATGGCTTGGTTGGAGGACCCGGTGCGGCACCCGTGACCTACGAGGTCGACGGGGAGCAGTACATGGCTGTCCTCTCCGGCTGGGGCAGCACCATCGCCATGGGCTTTGGACTGCTTTTCGAAGATGCCGTAACGCCGGAACTGGGCCGGGTTCTGGCCTTCAAGCTCGGGGGCACCGGCACATTACCCAAGCCTCTGGATATGGGTATCGCCAGAACACCCAAGAGCCCGCTGCTGGGTGATGAGGCCCAGCAGCTGCACGGCCTATCCATGTACGCGGCCAATTGCCAATGGTGCCACGGCGCCTTCGCCATCAGCTCGGGGGTGCTGCCCGACCTGCGCTGGTCGGCTGTTACCGCAACGGACACCGGCTGGGACGCAGTGGTGCGCGATGGAGCCCTCAGCGCCCAGGGCATGATGGGAGTTGCCGATCGGCTCAGCAAGGAGGATACGGATGCCATTCGGGCCTACGTGGTCAAGCAGGCCTGGGACGCGGTTGCCCGGGGTGATGCCGACGCACCCGGCGACGATGCCGTGGCCGCGAACTGAGCGCCGCTCACTCGTGCGCGGCTTCGGCTCCCGCCAGGGTCTGGGGCTGGCCCCGGGGCGGGCGTAACCAGAGCTGCCAAAGCTGCCCGAGTGAGACCGCGGCAAGGGAATCACGCAGCAATCTGAGCCACTCTGCAAAAGCAATCTTCAGCGGGTTATAGGTGTCAATGTTGCTGATCAAACCGTAGCGAACCGGGGCAACCTCGGGCTGGAAGGTGCCAAACAACCGATCCCACACCATCAGGAAATTACCGTAGTTCCGGTCCACGTATTCGGGGTTGGACCCGTGATGTGCACGATGGTGGGAGGGGGTCACAAACAGCCACTCCAGGGGTGCCCAGAGCTTCTTGACCACCTGGGTATGGGTCCAGAAACCGTACAGGGTCGCAAGTGCACCGGCACTGGCAATCACCAGGGGATCAAAACCCAGCAGCGGCAACGGCCAGTAAAACAGCGCCTTGGTAAATGGGCCCGTCGGTGACTGTCGCAGGGCAGTACCCAGATTCATATGTTCGCTGGAATGGTGGACCACATGGGCACACCAAAGAAACCGCACCCGGTGGGAAGCGCGGTGATACCAGTAGAAAACAAAGTCGATGACAATAAAGGTGATCAGCCAGCCCAGGGGTCCCTGGGGCACCTCAAATACCCGGAACCGATACAGAAAAAAGTGCAGGCCAATAATGGCCCCGCCCAGGGCCAGCCGCACCAGTATGTTGATCCCGAGTTGGGACATGGAGCCACCGAAGTCCCTGAGGGCATAGACGTTGTGCCCACGAAGGCTGGTCAGGGTTGCCTCGGCCAACATCAACAGCCCGAACAGCGGTAATGCCATCATCATCAAATCCATGGCCGGAAGTGTAACCAAGACAGGGCATGGATTGGGCGGGTTTTATTGCAACATTCCATGGGTCTGGCCCAGCACAGGACACCGGCGAATCAGGTGTTGTCAGGGCTGCCCTGCCCCGGGCTCTGTCCCGGATGACGGCCTTCTCCCTGGCTGTACAGAAAACTGAAGCCTGCCCCCGGGTCCGGTCGGATCACAGTACAATCCTGTCCATGGGCCATCCCGACTACAACACCCTTTACCAACGTGCCTGCGAACGCAAGGGCGGCGAGCAGGCCGTAGAGTCCCTGCTGCCCCGGGTTGCGAGCAGAAAAAAGCTCACGCGGCTCGGCTCAGACCGGTATCTGGCGGAATTTACCCGTAAAGTTTTTCAGTCAGGTTTTGTCTGGCGTGTGGTCGACCAGAAATGGAAAGATTTTGAAGAGGTGTTTTGGGGCTTTGACATTAAACGTCTATTGATGATGCCCGACGACATGCTGGACCGGAAGGCCGCCAATCCCGCCATCATTCGCAATCACAGCAAAGTGAAAACCATTCGGGACAACGCCGCCATGATCGCCGATACGGAGCGTCGCCGGGGCGAGTCCTTCGGCTCATTCGTGGCGAACTGGCCGGCAGAGGATGTGATTGGCCTGTGGCTGTATCTGAAAAAAGAGGGCAGCCGGCTGGGGGGTAATACCGGCCCCTTCGCCCTGCGCACACTGGGTGTCGACACCTTCCTGCTGACCGCGGATGTCGAGGGCTTCCTGCGCAACCACGGTATCGTGGATTCGGGCATCACCAGCCAGCGTGCGCTGCGTGCGGCCCAGGATTTCTTCAATGGCCTGCGGGACCAGAGCGGCAGAAGCCTGTCGGAACTGAGCCGCATTGTGTCCTTCGGTTACGGGCAGAACCGGGTGGGTATCCAGGGCGCCGCCAACCGTCGTTAAGAGCCCACCCCCAAGAGCCCATCCCCAGTGGGAACACTGGCCTGCCATACACTTTCAACCCCTGAAAGCAGTAGCCGGTTAGACAGCAATTTCCGACCACGCCGATAGCAGCACGGCCCGGGTAACGGCCGGCGGTAAGACACCCACTGCTGGGCGAAGACCAAAATGTAACCTTTACTTCTCGTTTTTTTATGGTAAGTTTACGTTACATTGGTTCAGGACTCACAGGTTTTATCATGAACGACGTTCTCGCACTGTTCGCCATTCTCACCGGCATAATTATCCCCCTCGGCGTGTTTACCTGGCTGTACTACGACGCCAAAAACAAAAGGGAAACGCTGATCGAAATCTCCAAAAATCTGGGCAACTCAGACCGTGTCGACGAACTGATGGCGCTGCTGGACGATCGACCCAAGGAACCCGTCGATTACCGACGTGGCGGTGTCATCGCGCTGTTCGTAGGCATTGGCCTGTACCTGATGGGCACCGTTTTCCTCGGTCCCATGCTGAAAGGTGTGGGCCTGCTGGTGGCCGCAATTGGCGTGGGCACAACCATCGCCGGGTATATGTTCCCCAATGACAGTGTTCACCTCAGCAAAGCCGTAGAGAAATTTGAAGAAGGATAGGCATGGGTCGGCACCACGCAAAACTGCTCAATAATCTGGAGAACACCAGAAAGTCCGCCAAACTGACCCAGCAGGAGCTGTCCGAGCACGCCGGTGTCTCCCGAAAGAGCATCAATGCCATTGAGAACGGAATCTACATTCCATCGGCAGTGCTGGCGTTGAAGATAGCAAAGACCCTACGGTGCTCGGTCGAGGATATTTTTCAATTACCCGACTGAGCAGCCTTCGTCCGGGCAAGTCAATCAAGCCAATAGGGATAACATCAGGCCGACAGGAAGTGGTCCATGCACGGCAAATCACGTGGGGCCAGTTTGGCGTCGTTTAGCCCGACACCCGGGTCGCAAACTTTGAATCCGTGCCCGATGGACAAGGACATTATCAGGCCTCAAGCCACGGGGCGCCGACAGTGATCCAAACCGGCACTTGGGCTGCCCTGCGACTGGGTTTAAGCTCGGCACCGGTCGCCCCAGAATCAGAGGTCCAGCACCATGCTGCTGTCACGTTTTCCCCGACTCCATTTCGCCCACCTGCCAACACCCCTGGAACCGATGGACCAGCTATCCAAGGCCCTCGGCGGTCCCCGGCTATGGGTTAAACGGGATGACTGCACCGGGCTCGCCGGCGGCGGTAACAAAACCCGCAAGCTGGAGTTCCTGCTCGCAGATGCATTAGAGGCGAAGGCGGACACCATCATTACCCAGGGTGCCACCCAGTCCAACCACGTACGTCAGACTGCGGCGATTGCCGCCAAGCTCGGACTCGCCTGCGAGATTCTGCTGGAGGACCGGACCGGTAGCGACGACCCGGATTACAACCTGAACGGCAACGTCATGCTGGACCAGATGATGGGTGCCAACTTACAGAAAGTCCCGGGAGGCACCGACATGGATGGTGCCATGGCCGACCTGGCGGCAGAACTCAGGGGCCAGGGCAAAAACCCCTATGTCATTCCGGGGGGCGGTTCAAACCCCATCGGGGCCCTGGGCTACGCCCACTGCGGGCTGGAGTTGCTATACCAGGCAGTTGCTCAGGATCTCAGGATCGATCTGGTGACCCACGCCACCGGCAGCGCAGGCACCCAGGCCGGGCTGGTCGCGGGCCTGTCGGCCACCCGGTCCGGCATTCCGGTGCTGGGCTACGGGGTTAGGGTGCCCCGGGAACAGCAGGAGACCAAGGTTTATGGGCTGGCCTGTGCAACCGCAGACCTGATGGGCTGCCCTGGCGCTGTCGCCAGAGACCACGTCACCGCCAACTGTGATTACGTCGGTGCAGGCTACGGTATTCCCAGGGAGGATACCCTTGAGGCCATGACCCTGTTTGCCCGTTACGAGGGCCTACTGCTTGACCCTGTTTATTCCGGCAAGGGCGCGGCGGGGTTGATCGATGGCATCCGCCAGGGTGATTTTGATCCTTCCATGAACATCGTGTTTATCCATACCGGTGGTGCCCAGGCGCTATTCGCCTACCGTAAGGCATTTGGCTTTCAGCCCTATCCGGGTTCGGGGTGAGACTCGTTATGGCAACCGTATTGCCTGCTGACAAGGGGTCTACATGGAGTGGCTGAAAAGACCGGTGCAGACAGCGTCGGCAACTGACCCTGCCATAACCTCATCGGTACAGAACAGTCTGGCCGATATCGAGCAGCGCGGTATGACGGCAGTGCGGGACCATGCCCGACGCCTGGACGGCTGGGATGGGGATTTCCTGTTGTCCCCAGGGCAGTGGGAAGCCCTGTGTGCACGGGTGCCCGAGCAGATAAAAGCAGACATCCATTTTGCCCATGAACAGATAGCCCGCTTTGCCTCAGCCCAGCGGGCCAGTCTCGCCGACTTTGAAATTGAGACCCTGCCCGGTGTCAGCCTCTCCCAGCGGGTCATTCCCGTGCAGTGTGTTGGCTGCTACGTACCCGGGGGCCGCTACGCCCATGTCGCCTCGGCACTGATGTCGGTAACCACCGCAAAGGCGGCCGGTGTACCTACTATCCTCGTCTGCTCGCCACCCCGGGGCGAGCACATCGACCCGGCGGTCGCCTACGCCCTGTCCATCGCGGGTGCCGACAGGGTGTTTCAGTTGGGGGGCGTGCAAGCGGTGGCGGCCCTGGCCTATGGCCTGCTGGAGGGTCCGGCGGCGGACATGATTGTGGGACCGGGCAACAGCTACGTGGCAGAGGCAAAGCGGCTGCTATTTGGCAAGGTGGGCATCGATGTCATTGCGGGGCCCACCGAATCCGCCATCATCGCCGATGACTCGGCGGACCCGTTCACCATTGCCGTGGATCTGCTGTCCCAGGCTGAGCATGGCCCGACATCGCCGGTCTGGCTGCTCACTGACTGCAGGGCACTGGCCGATGCGGTTCTTGAACTGGTGCCAAAGGTCATGGCGACCCTGCCGGAGCCCGAGGTCTGCGCCGCCGCCTGGCGGGACTGTGGCGCGGTTGCGGTTGGCGAGGATCGTGAAGCCGTAGCCAGTCTCAGCGATCAAATCGCCTGTGAGCATCTGCAGGTGATGGCCCGGGACCTGCCCTGGTGGCAGCAGCGTCTGCTCAATTACGGGTCGCTGTTCCTGGGAGAGGGCAGCACCGTCACCCACGGCGACAAATGTGCGGGACCCAACCATATCCTGCCCACCGGACGCGCGGCACGCTACAGCGGCGGTTTGAACGTACAGAAATTTCTCAAAGTGCTGACCTGCCAGCAGATTTCGGAGCAGGCGAATGAAGTGATGAGTGCCGTGGCATCCCGCCTTTCCCGTTATGAAGGCATGGAGGGCCACGCCCGGGCCTGCGACTGGCGACTGCAGAAATATTTCCCCGAACGGAACTGGGACTTCGAGGTGTTCGACAACTGGTCTGCCGAGGACGCTGCAGACGGTGGCACAGCAAAGTGACCGAACGTTTCAACAAATCCTTTACCCAGCAGGAGTCCCTGCCCGAGGAGGCGATTGCCGCCGCCGTCGAGGTCATGCGCAGTGGCGAGCTGCACCGCTATGGCGGTTCATCCCCGGAAACAGGGGCAGCCGCCCGTCTGGAGCAACGGTTTGCCCAGTACCTGGACCTGCCCTATTGCCTGGCCTGTGCCAGTGGTGGCTACGCCCTGGCTATTGCACTGCGGTCGGCGGGGGTCCGCCCCGGTGATCGGGTGCTGTGCAACAGTTTCACCCTGGCCCCGGTGCCGGGGGCGGTGCACAGTGTCGGTGCGCTACCGGTGTGGGTCGACACCACCCCGGAGCTGACCATCGATCTGGAGCATCTGCAACGCTGTGCTGAAGACACCGGGGCTGCTTTTCTGTTGCTGTCGTGTATGCGGGGGCACATCCCCGATATGGAGCGACTGCTGCAAGTGTGCAATGAGTGCGGTATCTGTCTGATTGAGGACTGCGCCCACACCATGGGTGCAGCCTGGAAGGGTCGCAAGAGCGGCACTTTTGGCAGCGTGGCCTGTTTCAGCACCCAGACCTACAAACACATCAACTCTGGCGAAGGCGGCCTGCTGGTGACAGCGGACCCCGCGATGATGGCCAGGGCCGTGCTGTATTCAGGCAGCTACATGCTGTACGAACGCCACAGGGCCGCCCCTGAGCCCAGCGTTTTTGAGCCCTTCCTCATGACCACTCCAAACCAGAGCGGGCGCATGGATAACCTCAGGGCCGCGGTGCTGCTGCCCCAGTTGGAGCGCCTCGATGACAATATCCAGCGCTGGAACAGGCGCTACCAAATTTTGGAGCAGCGGCTGCGGCAAAGCGCCGACGTCACCCTCGCCCCACGTGCCACCGATGAGTCCTACGTTGGCAGTTCCATCCAGTTCCGGTTGCCACAGTGGACCGGGGACGCCATTGGGGCACTGGTCAAGGCCTGTCGGGACCGGGGGGTGGAACTCAAGTGGTTCGGCGCCCCACTGCCCCACGGCTACACCAGTCGGCAAGACCATTGGCAGTTCTTCGGCGCCGAGGACCCCGTCGTGGATGCCGGGACTCACCCTGAGGTGCCCGGGAACAGGGAGATTCTTTCAACACTGCTGGATATGCGAATTCCACTGACCTTCAGCGAAGCCGATTGCGAGTGCCTGGCCTCCATACTGCTGGAGGAAATCCAAGGTAGCGCCCAAGCGGCGGGAATTGGCCGTGACCGCTGAGTCGGGCGGGCGCAAGCTCACTGTGGGCATTCTCGGTGGCATGGGACCTGAAGCGACCGTCGACCTGCAACGCCGGGTCATCGAGCTAACTCCAGCCACCGGGGATGGGGACCACATCCGGATGCTGGTGGACTGCGACCCCTCGGTGCCCTCGAGGATCGCAGCTATTATCGAAGGGTCAGGGCCCAGTCCCGCCCCAGCGCTGATCGCCATGGCCCGGGGACTGGTCGCCCAGGGTGCGGATTTTCTCTGCATGCCCTGTAATACCGCGCACCACTATTTTCACGACATCGCGAGCCAAAGCCCGGTGCCCATGATCAATATGCTGGAGATCGCCGCAGAGCGCGTGCACAGGGCTCAACCCCGACAGCGGCGGGTGGGACTGCTGGCGTCAACCGCACTGCAAATCACATCCCTCTATGAACCTTATTTTCAGGCACGGGATAAGGAACTGCTCTACCCCGCCCCCCAGACCCAGGAACGGTTGATGGACCTGATCCTCGCCACCAAAGGTCAGCAGCAACAGCTGCCGGCAGACATCCTTGGCGACGCCGCTGGTCAACTGATTGATGCCGGTGCCCAGTGCCTGATGATCGCCTGCACCGAGCTCTCCCTGTACACCGCCCAGTTGCAGGGGCTGCCGGTTGCCGTATTTGACACCGCCGACCTGTTGGCGCGGGAGGTGGTTGACCGGGCATTGGGCTGCGGGCACTTGTAACCCGCGGGCCCGGTCACGCAGCGAGGGGGGCGCTATTTGGACCGTACTCCAAGAGCTGGCCGACCCCCTGGCTAACTCACTTGCTCCAGGCTGGCCAGGACCTCGAAATGCACGTCCACGGTACTCAGCCGGGTCACCAGCGCATCACCCAGGGCGCTGGCGGGCGTCCAGATGCCGCCCCCCACCTGTAACTCATCCCGGGCCAGGCAAAGCCCGGCCTGGGCCAGCATTCGGGAGGTCGCACCGTAACCGGGGTCCCGTTTGCCGGTTGCCCTCAACCACAGGCTGTCGTCGTCGCTGCCGGCGTGGGCCCAGAATTCAAAAAACCCGTTCTCCCGGGTTTCGGCGTCAGGACCTTCGCCGGGATCGGGTAAAAAACGCTTCAGGATGCTGCGGGTGGGGGCGAAAAACGCGGTGCCCATGAATCCCCCCACCGCCAGGGTCGCCAGCCATGCCGACATCCTGCCCTTGGCCAGCTGGGCTTCGTCGTAGCGGAACTCCGGACCATAGGGCAGCCCCGCCAGGGCATTGGAGCGCCGAACGACCTTGGTGTTGATGCCCGCCATGACGAAAGGACTGGTCCAGGACTGGAACGACTCATCCCAGGCCACGCCCATCTGATCGGCCTGGTCTGCCCCGGGTGGAAGGCCGGGGGGATACAGGGAGTAGGGATTCGTTAATCGCTCCCTCATGGCTGGGTCTTTCGATACCTGCTCGGTTACCAGCATCATACTGGCCACGGTGCCTCCGCTGACCGCACCCGAGTAACGTCCCATGCGGCCCGACACCTTATCCGCGTAGCGGCCATAGCGGGTTTTGAAAGCCTGCTGCAGGACGTACACCGACAAGTCCGAGGGAATGGAGTCAAAGCCGCAGCAGTGTACAAGACGGGCGCCGCTGGCCCTGGCGATGGGATCGACCCGCTCGTACACCTCGGCCAGCCACTGGGCTTCACCGGTGAGGTCGCAGTAGTGGGTGCCTTCCCGGGCGCAGGCCTCCAGTAACGGTGACCCGTGGCGGGCGTAGGGCCCCACAGTGGTAATGACTACCCTGGCCTGCTGCACCATCGCTGTCAGTGCCGGGTCGTCGTCACTGTCGGCAATCAGGATGGGCAGCGCCGGTTGCCCCAGGGTGTTGCGCAGGGCCTCCAGCTTGCCAGCGTTGCGGCCGGCGATGGCCCACTTCAGGTCAGGATGGTGTTGCGCAAGGTACTCGGCCACCAACTGCCCGGTGAAACCCGAGGCCCCATACAACACGATTTCAAACTGACGTTCGCTCATAACGGCTTCCCCATGTATCGACACCTGTTCTACGCAGCCGGAACCTTTAAGGCGCAGTCTTTTGGCAGGTATTAGTCACGTTTCGCGGCTGGGGCGAGGGGCTCGGGGGCACAAGTCCCGCAGCCCTGGCGATGGCAAAGACCAATCACCCGGTGAACGGGTCCAGGAGATGACCCGCTGACAATCCTGGCGGTGGTGAAACAGTTAGACCCGTGGGGTACCAAGAGTAACGAGCACAAAAAAGCCACCCGAAGGTGGCTTTCTCATCCCAGACGGTTTCAGAATTCGTAACCGATGGTCGCACCCAGGGTCCTGCGCGGCACGATGTCCGCGAAGGCAAAAGCACCGGCGTCGAAGGGCCGTGCAATCCGGCCACCGTCTTCCAGTACGTCGGTACCGTAAACCCGAACCGTCAACATGCCTCGACCCAGGTCGTGGGTGTAGGTCGCCGACAGATCGAGCACCTCGAAGCTGTCCACCAGCATATTGGGCCCGGTTGCGGGATCATAGGTGGTCCAGTCCGTTCGGCCCCAGGCCTCGTCGGTGTACTTGAAGTTGGCGTTCAGGGCAAGCTGTCCAGCACCGATATTGAGCAACCACTCGGCACCCACCGCCGCGGTCAGTTCCGGGGCCCAGGTCACATTGGCTATGTCAGCAATATCCACGCCGGCGTAGTCGAACTTGGCGTACTCGGAATCCAGTGTGCCAATGGCAGCACGCAGGGTCAGGCCTTCGGTTACCAGCGCCATGGCCTCGATTTCAATACCGCTGTTGTCCACTTCTCCGGCATTGAAGATAAAGGTACAGGTCGGGCCACCGCAGTCCTCAGGCTGTCCGTTGTAAATGAAGCTGCCGTCACCGGCGGTTACTACCGCTTCCTGCTTGTCCTCGTAGGTCGAATCGAAGTAGGTCAGGTTCAGTGTCACTCGGTCATCGAGGAACTGCGACCTCAGGCCCAATTCGATAGTGTCCACAGTCTCCGACTCATAGGGGCCCACTGTGTTGGGCGTCGTACCCCGGGAGTTGAAGCCACCCGAGCGGAAGCCGGTGGAGTAGGAGGCATAGATCATGCCGAAGTCGAATTTCCTCTCCAGCACCAGCCGGTAGGTGATCTCATCATCCTCGAAGAAGAAATCCTGGCCGTTCGGGAAGGCCCCGGCGGTGACCGAGAAATCTTTCTCTTCATCGGTGTAGCGGGCGCCTGCGGTCAGGCCCCAGTTGTCGGTGATGTTCCAGATCAGCTCACCGTAGATGGCCCGGGCCTCCAGTTCCTGCAGGGACTCAATCACCTGCACCGGTCCAGACTGGAAGGGCGCGTCGGAGGTCATGTAATACAGACCGGCCACGTAGTTGAGTGGTCCGTCGAAGTTGGATGTAACCGTGAATTCCGAAGTGGCCTGCTCAAACTCCTGCTCACGCAGCACGGGGAAAAAGCAGGGCAGGTTGCTGGGGTTGTCAGCGGTACCCGTGCCGAAGTTGAACAGTACAAAATTGGAGGCCGCATACTCAGGAGTAATGGGCGCGCCCCAGGAGCAGATATCCATGCGCTCCTTGGTTTCCATCTTGGAGGTGATGAACTTCAGGTCATGGTTGCCCACGGAACCGTTCAGGGTCAGGGCATAGTTATTGCCCTGGATGGTGCTGTAAAACTTACCCCCGGAGTAGGTCGTGGAGTAGTCGGTGGCGGCGGACAGGTCACCCGACGTCACGTCCTGGTAGCCGGGCCCGAAGAAACCGAAACCGTTATAGGGAATGCTGGTGATGTTGATCTGGTCCACCAGCCGCGTGTTGTCGTTGTAGTTATCCCAGGTGAACTGGGCGCTGAAGTTGTCGGTGAAGTCGTAAAGGACCGACACCGTGGCGTTCTGCAGGTCGCGGTTGTCCGGGTTCTCCCCGCGGGTGACGTTATCGGTGAAGGCATCACTCTGCAGGTTGCGGCCGGCAATCTTGATACCGCCGCGCTCACCAATGGGGATGTTGACCATGGCCTGGAAGTCCTGACGATTGAACTCGTCGAAGGTGGCCTGGAGCTTGATCCCGAATTCCTTGGTTGGCTTGGTGCGGTTGATGTTGATTACCCCGCCAACCGTGTTGCGACCAAACAGCGTACCCTGGGGGCCCCGCAGTACTTCCACTGACTCGATATCAAAGAGGTCGACGTTGGCTCCGGCGGTGGAGGCGAGGAAAACCCCGTCGATGGACACACCAACCGTGGGTTCGAAGGTTTTTTCCAGGTCATCCAGACCCACCCCGCGGATGGACGCACTCAGCGCCGCACCGGCAAAGGGCTGGGCGATCAACTCAACGTTGGGTGCCAGTTTCTTAAGGTCCACCACGCTGTTGATGATGCCCCGCTCGATCTGTCCCGCGGACAGGGCGGTCACGGCCACCGGCACGTCCTGGATGGATTCCGCTCGCTTCCGGGCGGTCACCACCACTTCTTCGAGGGCCAAGCTGGCCTCTTGCGCCAGGGCACTTTGGCCGGTCAATGAACTCGCCGCCACCGCCCCAAGCAGGATGTTGCGGGTAAATGCAGGAAATTTGCGCTCCATTAGTCGTCCCTCAATGTTGTTGTCATTAGGTACTGGCCGGTCCCAAGGAAGTTGCGAGTCGTTGGGATTCACCCGGTGGGTCGATAAATGCACCCGAGTGCTCGCGGCCAAAATTCTCTGTTTTATTATCGCCCCGATAAGCGCTTGCACCTGTCCGCACAGGCACGCTTAAGCGGAATCACTTTCGAGCTTGGCATAACTACCCGGCAATTACAAACAGTGATGATTGTTTTTCTGACACACCCCAAAATGCGAAATCAGCACTGCGAAAAGCCATTGCAAAAGCGCATGATCAGGCGTTTTGAGCGCAGCAGCGGGCTACTCGGGGCCCTCGCCGGCTGACCCTGCGGCAGCGGGGCCCAGCCCGCTAGCGCGCGCCTGCCGCAATAGGATAAACCTGCTCTCCATCAACAAAGGTGTGCTCTACACGCACCGTGCTGATTCGCTGGGGCGGAATGGCGAACAGGTCCTCGGAAAGGACCACCAGGTCGGCGAGCTTGCCGGCGGCCAAACTACCGGTTTCCTGGTCCTGGTGCATGGCCCAGGCCGCGTTGATGGTATAGGCCCTGAGCATGGTATCCAGGCTGACCCGCTCCGACCGGTTCAGCACATCCAACTGGTTCAACTGATCGGTGGGCAGGTCATCGTTGGCCAGCCAGTCCTGGCGCAGCACGGCCACCTCGATCGCATCCAGTGGGTTCAGTGAGCTCACGCTCCAGTCGCTGCCACCGACAATCATGGCACCGGTCGCGACGATGCTGGCGATCGGATACATGCGATGCACCCGATCGATGCCAACGACGGGCAGATTCAGATTGATGATCCACTCATCGGGCAGGGCCCACAGGGCCTGGAAGTTGGCCACCGCCCCCAGGGCTGCAAACCGATGCTGGTCATCCGGGTGGATCAGTTGCAGGTGGGAGATGCTGGGCCGAAGGTCCTTGGGCCCGTGGGTCTGCTGGGCAAACTCCAGGGCATCCAGTATGGAGCGGACGCCGCCGTCGCCAAGGGCATGGGTATAAACCTGAATGTCCCGGCCCACCAGGTCGGCCACGATCCGGTTGAGCTCGTCCTGGGGGTAGGTCAGTTCCCCCCGATATCCGGGGTTGCCCAGGTAGGGCGACACCAGTGCAGCGGTTTCACCCTCCAGCACACCGTCAATAAACAGCTTGACCGCCGCCAGCTTGAAGCGGTCCGTGCTCAGGCTGTCCCGGTCCCGCAGCTGGCGTTCGTACACGTCGGGGGAATCCTGGGTGAACAGTTCACCGTGGCCATAGGCCAAGGCGGCTCGAACCCGCAGGGATAATGCTCCCTGTTCATCCATGGCACGAAACATGGCGATATCGGTGCTACCCACCCAGGCATCGAACACGCTGGTCAGGCCAAATCGATTCATCTCGCGCACCGCCGCCCTCATGGTCGCCATGCGCTGTTCCCGGGAGATAGTGGGAATGTGACGCTCCACCAGAGCCATCGCCGACTCCCGCAACGTGCCGCTGGGAGCCCCATTGTCATCCCGTTCAATCAGGCCCGCTGGAGGGTCCTCGGTTTCACGACTGATCTGGGCCAATTGCAGGCCCAGTGAGTTGGCCGCCACCGAATGGCCGTCCGATGCGCGCAACAACACCGGCACTTCGCTGCTGATACTGTCCAACCAATCCAGTGTCGGCCCGGCCTGACCGAATAAACCCAGGTTCAGGCCCTCCGCAATCAACCACTGTTGCTGCAGCTGCGCCGCGCAGGTTTGCAGAATGGCTTCTACTGCCGGGACATCGGAGGCCGAGGCCACATCACAGCCCGTGACGCTGCGCCCCCCCATAAAGGTATGCAGGTGAGCGTCGTGGAAGCCCGGCATGACCATTTTACCGTTGGTATCGATGACCCGGGTGTCAGCGGTCCGGTACGCCATCGCCTCCTCGGCTGAGCCCACGAACACAATCCTGTGGCCGTCAACAACAACCGCTTCGGCCCTGGGCATGGCCGCTTCGGCGGTGTATACGTGGCCGCCCGCGAGGATCAAATCCGCGGCGTCAACGGGTGCGGGCAACAGTACTGCGGGCAGCAACAGCGCTGCCAACGCAGTTCCCAGGGTTTGGGCCGCCGGCAAAGGGCGGCAGTGGCCGGGTGCTGACATCATGCTATCTCCATCGCCAGTTGATCCTCTTCCACCGCGTCACCCTCGGCAATGTGAACGGCGCTGACCTGCCCTGCGGCCGGAGCGACGTAGGGCACCTCCATCTTCATTACCTCCAGGATAAACAGGGTTTGCCCCTGCTCGATCTGGTCGCCTTCGGCAACCAACAGCTTCCAGACCGAGCCACCGGTCTCCAATTCAATTTTCATCATAAACGGGCATCCTTCTTGTTTATGGCCGCACGGAAAAATGGGCCGGGCCCAGCAACCCGGGTAGCAGGGGTTGCACCCGGTCCAACCAGCGGCACAACTCCGGCCGGGTCTGTCGCGGGTCGATTAAGTCATGGACACCCAGGGCCTCGGCTCTGGGAAAAGGCGACTGCTTGGCCGCCAGTTGCTCCTCCAGTTCCCGGCGTCGCGCTTCGGGGTCGGGCGCCGATGCGATGTCCCTGCGAAACGCAACCGCGACACCACCCTCAACCGGCAGGGGGCCGCTCTCTGCGGAAGGCCAGGCAAGCACATAGCCCTCAGGGCCGTAGTGTGCCGCCTGGGCCACCCCGAAGGAGCGTCGGATCATCACCGAAGCCCAGGGCACGGTGGTCATGGCGGCGGTGAGTACCGCCGAGGCACCATGGCGGATGGTCGCCTCCCGCTCCGCCTGACTGCCGATCATAAAACCCGGCTCGTCCACCAGGCTGACAATCGGCAAGCTGAAAGTTTCGCAAAGCTCCATGAAGCGCCGGGCCTTCTGGGCACCGTCCGCAGTCATTGATCCGGCGAGGAACTTGCAGTCATTGGCCCAGACCCCAACCGTCTGGCCATTGAGGCGCCCCAGGCCGGTTATTTGTGATCGGCCGTAGCCCCTGCCCATCTCGAAAAAGCTGTCCTGATCCAGCACGGAAGCGATGATGCTGCGCATTTCGAAGGCCTGGCGCCGATTGCGCGGCACGACTTCCAGCAGGTGAGCATCGCAGCGGTCCACCGGGTCGTCACAGGCATTAACCGGCGCCAGTTCGTAGATGTTAGCCGGCATGTAGGACAGAAAACGGCGGATGTCAGTCATACAGGCGCTTTCATCTTCCGCGCCATTATCGACCGTGCCGTTTTTGGTATGGACCTTCCAACCACCCAGTTCGTCCTTGCTTTTCTTTTCCCCCATGGCCCGCTCCACCACGGCAGGTCCGGCGGTCAGTATCTGGGCGCTGCTCTTGGACATGACTGAAAAATGGGATGCCACCAGCCGGCCCGCGGGCAGGCCCGCCACTGCACCCAGGGCGGCACTGGCCACCGGCACGGTGGCCATGGCCTGGGCCACGGAGCGAAACCTGGCGGGCGCATTCACTGGCCCGGGCAGGCTGGGCCCGGAACCGCCGGTGCCCGCGACGCTGCCCCCGGAGCCCTCGTGCAATCTGACCAGGGGCAGCCGGTACTGCACCGCCAGTTCCTCCGCATAGACACTTTTCCGAAGTCCCGCCGGCGAGGGTGAGCCACCGCGCAGGGTAAAGTCCTCGCCACCTACAACAATCCTGCGGCCGTCGACCTTGCCAAACCCCAGTATGAAGTTGGCTGGATCAAAGCCCTCCAGTTCGCCATCGGCGCCGTGCCGGGGAGACCCCGCCGCCGGCCCGATCTCCTCAAAGGTATCCGGGTCGAGTAAGCGATCGATGCGCTCGCGAATGGTCAGCCGATTCTGGCGGTGTTGCTTGGCAATAGCCACAGGACCACCCTGACCGAGGGCGAGCTCCCTGCGGCGCTGGATTTCTGTCGCTTCTGGTTCCCAGCTCATGGCATCCCCGACATGGTCTTGGCATTGGGCAAGAGCTTATCTCACTTGAACAGCGACTGCTGCACGCCCGGCAAACGGGGAGCCGCAATGCAGCACGGCCAGGAACCGCTTCCAAAACACAACCCTTTCCCCATGGCCTACTCAACATTGGATTCACCCTGCTGGTTTTTGTATTGGCGGCGGTTCCCGATAGTATTGACGCTCCCGCCGTGTACAGGCTACGCACCCCGTGTCCGACTCCGAGCAGCAAACAACCCGTTTACGCCAACTGCCAGCCATCAGTGCCCTGCTTGATGAGATGGGCAAGGAGGTCGCCCGCTGGGGGCACAGCGAGGTGACCCAGGGTCTGCGGGAGCACCTGGCGCAGCTTCGAAATGACATTTTGGAGGGCGGCGATGCCAGTATCGACGTAGCTGACATTCGGCAGGCGGTAGCGGCACAGCTGGCCGCCCGGGCCGCACCGTCCCTGGTGCCGGTGTTCAACTTGTCGGGGATTGTCCTGCACAGCAATCTGGGCAGGGCCAACCTGGCCGAAACCGCCGTCGCGGCGGTCACCGCCGTAGCCACCGGAGCCAGCAACCTGGAATTTGATCTGGCAAACGGAAAACGCGGCGACCGGGAAAGCCACGTGGAAGGGATGATCTGCGAGCTGACCGGAGCCGAGGCCGCCACCGTTGTGAACAACAATGCTGCCGCTGTACTGCTGGCTCTCAATACCCTGGCCATGGGCCAGCGGGTGCTGGTTTCCCGGGGAGAGCTGGTGGAGATAGGGGGCTCATTCCGGATTCCCGACATCATGGCCAGGGCCGGCTGTACCCTGGTGGAGGTGGGAACCACCAACCGGACCCACCTCTCTGACTACCAGGCCGCCGCCGGTGATGCGTCGCTGTTGATGAAGGTGCACACCAGTAACTACCGGATCGACGGCTTCACCAGCTGCCCGCCGGAGCAGGAACTATCAACGCTGGCGGCGGATAACGGCATGCCGTTCATGATCGACCTGGGCAGCGGCAATTTCATCGACTTCCCGGCCCTGGGTTTACCCCGGGAAGCGACGGTTGCCGACGCCCTGAAAAATGGCGCCGACCTGGTGACCTTCAGCGGTGACAAATTACTGGGGGGTCCCCAGTCAGGGTTGGTGGCGGGGCGGGCGGATCTCATCGCCCAGCTCAAGTCCAACCCCCTTAAGCGGGCCCTGCGGCTGGACAAGATGACCCTGGCGGCCCTGGCCGAAACCCTGAAACTGTATCGGGATAGGGAACAACTTCCCGAGACCCTGCCGACACTGCGCCTTATAACCCGTAGCGCCGGGGACATCCGGTTGCAGGCAGAGAAGCTGCTACCGGTTTTCGAAGCAGCACTGGGACCCGCGTTCCAGGTTGGCGTCGAGGACACGCTGAGCCAGATTGGCAGTGGCTCGCTGCCGGTGGAAACACTGCCCAGCTCGGCGCTTGTTTTAAAGCCCCTATCCGGGAATGACGCGGAGCTTCGGGCTCTGGCCGGCGCGCTGCGGCGGCTGCCGCGACCTGTAATAGGCCGGGTGCACCAGGGCGCCCTGTGGCTGGATCTGCGCTGCCTGGAAGACGACGAAGCCACCCTGCTGGTGCATCAGCTGGATGAGCTGACACTTTGATCGTCGCCACTGCCGGCCATGTGGATCACGGCAAGACCTCGCTGGTCAGGGCACTGACCGGCGTCGAGACCGATACCCTCGCCGAGGAGATCGAGCGGGGGCTGACGATTAATCTCGGCTATGCCTATCTGGATGGCGGGGCGGCATCGGCGGACCTGACCAATAGCATCGGATTTATCGATGTGCCGGGGCACCGGCGTTTCATCAACACCATGATCTCCGGGGTCAGCGGCATAGATCTGGCGCTGCTGGTGGTTGCCGCCGATGACGGCCCCATGCCCCAAACCCTGGAGCACATCGATGTGCTGGACATTCTCGGGGTCAGGCAGCTGGCAGTGGTTATCAGCAAGATCGATCAGGTCGAATCCGCCCGGGTGGACAATGTGCAGGAACAACTGGCCGCCCTGCTATCTGAACGGCGCTGGTCGACACCGCTAATGTTCCCCGTCTCCAGCCGGACGGGTGACGGCGTGGCAGCACTCAAGGAGCAGTTGCTGACCCTGTCGTCTGGCACCCAGCGCATGGCGGCCGACAGCGGCTTCCGCCTGTCCATCGACCGGCGCTTTAACCTCAATGGGGTCGGCCTGGTCACCACCGGCACAGCCAGCGCCGGCGAGGTAAAGCGTGGCGACCGACTGCAGCTACTGCCCCTGGGGCGGGAACTGCGCGTGCGGCAGCTGCGGGCGAATAACCGGGAGGTGGAAAGCGCTGCAGCCGGGCAGCGGGTGGCCCTGGGCCTGTCGGGCAAGATCGCCCTGGACGAAATCCAGCGTGGCGACTGGCTGGTCTCTGCCGGGGGACCCGGGGCCCACGAACGACTGGATGCAAGATTGCGCCTGCTGGCCAGTGCGCCCTTTGAGCTAAAGCACATGGCGCCGGTCAAGATCTATCTGGGAGCCAAACGGGTGGCAGCGCGGGTGGCCATTGTGTCAGGAGCCCAGGGCAGCCTGCAGCGAGGCAGCTCCTGCCTGGTGCAGCTGATATTGGAGGCTCCGGTAAGCGCCGTTTGGGGCGACAGGTTTCTGATCCGCGACCAGGGCGAAGACCTGATTCTGGGCGGCGGACAGGTGCTGGACCCCGAGGCGCCGAGGTACGGCAAATCCCGACCGGACCGACTGGAATGGCTGGCAGCACTGGAGATGCCCGACCCCGAGCAGGCCCTGACAGCGCTACTGCAGGCTGACCGGGCCGTGAACCTGACTGGTTTCTGGAGAATTCGCCACCATCCGGATGGCGCCACCACGGCGGGCTTGCCCGAGCAGATCAGGGTGTTCGAGCGGGAGGGCAACCGCTGGGCCGTGCGTGAGGCGCTGTGGCTTAGCCTGGCCGCGTGGCTGCAGCAGCACATAGATCAGTGGCATCGGGACCATCCCCAGGTACCCGGCATCAAGATGCTGGATTTACAGGGCCGACTGGACCCGGGCGTGGATCAAAACCTGGCAATGGCGGTACTGGAGTCCCTGCTGCGCAAGGGCCAGCTGACACTGCGGGATGGCCATATCAGCCGGAAGGGTTTTCAGCCGGCCAAATCCCAACAGGCTTTGGCCCATTGGCAGCAGCTCAGAGATCATTTGCAACAGGTCGGTCAGTCACTGCCCCTGCTATCTGAACTGGTCGCGGCAAATCGAATGTCGGATCAGGACGTCCGGGAGGCGCTTAGGGTCGGGTTGGGCCAGGGCGAACTGCATCGGCTGAACGACCACCGTTATGCTCTGCCCGAGCAGCTTGCGGCCTATTATCAACATCTGGCGGAAGCGGATGCAGATGGTGAAGACATCACGGTTGGGAACATGAAGAAACGGTTCGACGCCGGGCGCAACCTCACCGTGGAAGTGCTGGAATACTTCGATGCACTGCGCCTGACGCGCCGGGAGGGAAATACCCGCAGCCTTTTGGGCCGTGCTAATGTGCAGCAGATTTTGGGTGTGGGGCCCTAGATTGCGGGAAGAGCGACATCCCCGGTGGGGTGCCTGGTCTTCAAAACCAGTGAGGGGCTGAGCAAGCGCCTGGTGGGTTCGACTCCTACCTCTTCCGCCAATTAACCAACTCCCTGTTGCCGCTCCCAGACCGGCAATACCGCCATTCCTGGCAGTTACAGCAGCGGCCGTCCCAGCGTCCAGCCTGCCCGGCTGGCGTGATATCCGAAGCCTTCTCCAAAATTTTATGTAAAGCACCCTTTACATATCCCCCACAGGCGGAATAAAATGTAAAGCATACTTTCCATTATGTAAAAGGAGCATTGCCCAAGTGAATACATCGAACGAGACCAGCAGCCTGGACCGCAGCATCAGACAATCCAATTATCGGCTGTTTTTAGCCACCGCCGCCTGGGTGGCGAGCACAGCGCTGCTGACCTTTGGTCCAGCAATGTGGCAGTACCATGTCCCCACCACCCTGCTCGCCATCGCAATCAATCTACTGGCAGGGGCAATGATGCTGTTGGCTTTTTTCAGGCTGCTGAAAAGCATGGATGAACTGCAGCGGCAAACCCACCTTGAGGCCATGGCCCTTGCCTTCGGTGTCACTCTGATTTTCACCGTGATTTACGGCAGCCTCCCAACCGTGCAATTGCTGGCAGATACCCAACCCACCAATATCCTGTTTGTCATGGGCATCTCCTACATCCTGTCCGTGATTGGACTTTGGCTGGGCCGAACAAGCGAATGAAGAACCGTTTGAAAGTGCTGAGGGCCGAGCGGGACTGGACCCAGGCGGACCTGGCCGGCCAGTTGGACGTGACCCGGCAGACGGTCAACGCGATCGAGAAGGGCAAATACGATCCCAGCTTGCCGCTGGCCTTCAAGATCGCCGAGGTATTCGAAATGCCAATTGAGCAGATATTTTTTCCCGCCCAGGATGATGAATGATCGCTGGGGCGCTATTCCCCAGGGCCCGGTTTAAACGGGCGGATATCTGGGGAAGTGGTGGTAAGGACCTCTGGGAACTTCCCCCACTCCAAGGTGGTGAGGCAGGCGTGGGGTGGTAGCCAATCCCAATTCCCCGGCAGCCTTGGTCTGCACAAGCCCGGCGCGGGCCACGCCGTGCACCCGACGTCACCGCGAACCGTGTTGCGCAAGCCCCTGTTGGTCTGGACTCCCAGTTACTCGTCCCGCCTGCCTGCCTGCCTGCCAACACCAAACTGGAATCCAGCGGGCGCCCCCCCGGCGGCCTTGTTCGGGTAGCGTAGTTCGCGGGGCCAAACGGGCTCAGAGAACATTACTGATCG
>JAAXJC010000035.1:0-484 GCA_012270045.1 Luminiphilus sp. | reverse complement strand
GGCCTTCAAGATCGCCGAGGTATTCTATATGCCAATTGAGCAGATCTTTTTGCCGGGCCAGGATACTGAGTGACCGCTGGGCACCATTCCCCAGGACACCGTTGCAGCCGGCGGATATCTGAAGAAGTGGTGCTCAGGGCGCCCGGGAACTTCCCCCACTCCCGGTTGGTGCGCGACTGGCGTGGGGTGGTAGCCAACCCCAACTCCCCGGCCGCCTTGGTCTGGGCAACCCCCGCACTGGTCACGCCCTGCACCCGACGTCACCGCGAACCGGGTTGGGCAAGTCCGTGTTGCGCAAGCCCCTGATGGCCTGGACTCCCTGCTACTTATCCCGCCAGCCTGCCAACACCAAACTGGAATCAAGCAGGCGCCAAACCTGGGGCATTGTTCGGTAATCGTAGTAAGCTGGGCCAAACGGGATCAGAGAAAAATCCTGATGGAGCGCGATGAACTGGGCTTTGATGCCCCCGCCCCTGTGGGTCAC
>JAAXJC010000149.1:5746-12566 GCA_012270045.1 Luminiphilus sp. | reverse complement strand
GTTGGGTCTAGCCCAGAAAGTTAGCACGCTGGCAAACAAAAACAGCGCTGCCGTAGAGTGGACAGCCGCAACAGGGAAACTGCCGGAACCGGGGAACAGGGGAACCAGCGGCCGTCCCATCATTGCATGGGGCCAGTTATTCAACCGAAGCGCCCCGGGAGAAGCGAAGGCGGTGTGCGGCACCGCCAACCGCCCATGGCGATATCAGCGCAGACCGCTCGCTGTTACTGAATGGCGTCGGCAGCCTGCCACGCCGGCCTTGCCTCCAGCCGGTCGATGTAGGCGTTCAATGCGGTCAACTCTTCCCCAACACAACCGAGGCGACGGCTCATGATGCAGGAATGGCCCAGCATGATGTCGGCGCCGGAAAAATCGCCGATCAAATACTCTTTATCGGCGAGTTCCTCTTCCAGGGGTAGCAGGGAGCGGGACAGCAGCTTCTGGGCCTGGGCGAGCACGGTGGGATCACGACGATCCGGGGGCAACAGCAGGGTATGCACGACAATGGTGTTCATGGGTGGCATGACCATGCCCTCACAGTAGTGGAACCACTGCAGGTATTTGCCAAAGCGGGGATCGTCCACCGCCGGTTTCAGGCCGCCGTTCTTGTGGCGCTCCAGGATGTAATCGACGATGGCGCCGCTCTCCCAGATTTGCTGGCCGTCATCCTCAAGGACCGGGATACGACCCAGGGGGTGACGGGCGCGGTGGGCATCCGACTTCAGGTCCTCCGGGTGAAAGCGCATGGCGTTCAGGTTGTAGTCGAGGTCCAGCTCGGCAAACAGCCAGGCGATGCGAACGGCACGGGATTGGGGGGCAAAATGCAGGGTAAGCACAGACGACTCCTCTATTCGGCAGGGTTAAATTGGACGGTGATGCCCGACCACACTAGGGCCCTGGGCCACTGGATGCAAATCAACGAGTTGCTATCGCCCCGGGCAACACCGCGCTCATAACCTCTCAGCTAGAACATCGCTCGCATGCGCCTTATGAAGCGAAGCAGCGACCCAGGCCCCCGGCCGATATTCCGATCAGAAAATCGCCGTTGTCTGCCTGCTCTGGGTGGCCTTGTGTATCACTGACCGCCTTACCCACCCTACTCCCGTACGGCCAATACCAGCTTGCCCCGGGTGCGGGTGCTCTCAGAGCGCCGATGGGCTTCAGCCGCATCGGCCAGGGGCAGTACTTCGATGGGTGGTACCGGCAATGCACCACTCTCATACAACTGGCCAAGCTCGGCCAACATCGCGCCATCCGCCCGATGATGCAGAAACTGGGTTTTGATACCGCGCCTGGCGATCTCTTCCATCTCCGGTGGTTCGTTATTCATAAACACCACCACCCCATTGTCTTTGGCCAGGCGGATCGCCGTCTCCGCAATGCCGTCTCCCAACAACGTCTCCAGCACCAGGTCGACACCCTCAGGGGATTGATCCCTGATGACCGCGGCGTAATCCTGGCGGGTGTAGTCGATCACCACGTCGGCACCTCGCTGCTTCACATAGTCGGCATTGGCGGCGCTGCAGGTCGAATACACGGTGGCGCCCAGGTGTTTGGCCATAGAAATCGCGACACTGCCCACACCCCCTGAGCCCGCCTGAATCAGGGCCGTCTGTCCCGCGCACAGTTCGCCGTATTCTTGCAGCGACTGCCAGGCCGTCAGGCTTACCAGTGGCAGCGCCGCCGCCTGGAAGTAATCCACCCCCTGGGGCATGGGCGCGATGGCAGTGGCGTCCACGGGGACGTACTCGGCGTAGGTGCCGTGCTGGATGGCCCAGGTAAACGCCAGCCCCATGACCTTGTCACCCACCTGCCACTGGCCCTCGACCTCGGCACCCAGCTCTACGATATCCCCTGAAAAGTCCCAGCCAGGGACCACCGGAAAGGTGCGGCTGATGTACTCCTGTAACTCACCAGCCCGTAAGCGGCGATCGATCGGGTTAACCGCGGCAGCGGCAACCCGCACCAATACCTGACCCGGACCCGGCTCTGGCCTGGGCAGCTCACCGGTCTCCAGCACGCTGGCGGGACCATGCTCCCTGTAGTACACCGCTTTCATCATTGTTCTGCTCCGACTGGGTTGGGCATGGGTCATTTCGATATCAGCATAATCCGGCCAAGTTGTGAAGCGTGAGCCATCCACTCCCTACAGATAATCGCAATACGCCCATAGCCCGCAGCATAAATTGGCCGCTTTTTGCTGTGTGTGAAAACTTTTCTGGTGTGAAGTCGGGAACCCAGTTAAGCCGAAAAACCACTTCATTCGTCGTCCCACGTCAATAAGCAACACATTGGACGCATCAGCTTTAGCCGTCGGATACAAGTGTACTCAGGGGTGCTTTTCGGTTTTGGCGCGACCTAAAGCCGTAAGATCACCTGGGGACTTCTCCGGTGCCTTGTGGGTTTTAATGGCCAGTTGGCCACGCACAAATATTGTGTAAAAACAGTTCCCGGCGCGGCCGACATGCCCACACGGGGAACTCGTCGCCATTCGAGTTAGCTCAGTTGCAACTTTTGCGTTTTTGGCACCGCCACAACCGCAAAAAAATGGAATATGGTGTAAGGTTGTAGGGGAAAATTTCAATAACAAAGAGGTCATCATGGTCTACGCAAACCCGGGCTCCGAGGGGGCCATCGTTCAATTCAAGCCCCAGTATGAAAACTACATCGGCGGTCAGTGGGTGGCTCCCGTTGATGGCGCGTATTTTGGCAATATCTCCCCCGTCAATGGGGAGGAGTTTTGCAAGATTCCGCGATCCTCAGCGGCTGATATCGAGCTGGCTCTGGATGCCGCACACGCTGCCAAAGATGCCTGGGGCGCCACACCGGCGACCGAGCGCTCCAACATACTGCTGAAAATAGCTGATCGTATTGAAGCCAACCTTGAGATGCTCGCGGTTGCTGAGACCTGGGACAACGGCAAGGCCGTGCGCGAGACCCTCGCCGCCGACCTGCCGTTGTGTGTGGATCATTTCCGCTACTTCGCCGGCTGCATTCGGGCACAGGAAGGCTCAATGGCAGAGATAGACCCCACCACGGTTTCTTATCACGTCCACGAACCCCTGGGCGTGGTGGGTCAGATCATTCCCTGGAACTTTCCCTTGCTGATGGCCTGCTGGAAGCTTGCACCAGCGCTGGCTGCGGGCAACTGTACGGTGATGAAACCGGCTGAACAAACGCCCGCCTCTATCTGCGTTTTAATGGAACTCATTGGTGACCTCGTGCCCGCGGGTGTGGTGAATATCATCAATGGTTACGGCACCGAGGCAGGACAAGCCCTGGCGACCAGTACCCGCATTGCGAAGATTGCGTTTACGGGGTCCACCGCCATCGGGCATCACATTCTGCGCTGCGCCGCCGAGACGCTGATTCCCTCCACCGTCGAGTTGGGCGGCAAATCGCCGAACATCTACTTCGCCGACGTCATGGACCAAAGTGACGACTTTATCAGCAAAGCCGTGGAAGGCATGGTGCTGGGATTCCTTAACCAAGGTGAGGTTTGTACCTGCCCCTCCCGGGCTCTAATCCACGAGGATATTTATGAGCCCTTCATGGCGATGGTGATTGAGCGGACCAAGATGATCACTCGGGGCAACCCACTTGATGTCAACACAATGGTCGGTGCCCAGGCGTCCCAGGAGCAGTTCGACAAAATCATGGGCTACTTGCAGATCGGCCGCGAGGAAGGCGCCGAGATTCTGATTGGCGGCGATATAGAACAGGTTGAAGGCCTCGCCGGCGGCTACTACATCCAGCCCACGTTTTTCAAAGGCAGCAACGAAATGCGTGTGTTCCAGGAAGAGATCTTCGGCCCGGTGGTTGGCATTACAACCTTTAAAACCGAGGAGGAAGCGCTGGCGATTGCCAATGACACGGAATACGGGTTGGGCGCCGGTGTTTGGACCCGTGATACCAACCGCGCTTATCGCATGGCGCGGGGCATTCAAGCCGGGCGGATATGGATGAACTGTTATCACGCGTATCCCACCCATGCTGCCTTTGGCGGCTACAAGAAATCAGGCATCGGCCGGGAAGGCCACAAGGTGACGTTAGAGCACTACCAGCAGAAAAAGAACTTACTCATCAGCTATGCGGATAGTCCGTTGGGCTTCTTTTAACCCGCAGCTGACTGGCAATCACTGGGCATTAGTGACTTAAGTCACCCTGCAATACCCAGGAAGCCCCGGGTGTTCAGTGACCATGCGTCGCGGGCCGCTTGATTCGATAGCCGACCTTGCGTGCGCCTTCAACCCCAGCAGCTGCGGCTGAGGTTGCCAGGCGCCCAAAGCATTTGCTAGGGCTGGATGTTTGCAAGACCGTCGCAACTTGCGCCGCAGGCCCGCGGCCACAAACAATGCAGCCTGCCTATCCAGCCAATGCCTCCAGCATCTGATCACGCATCACAAACTTCTGAATTTTGCCCGTTACCGTCATTGGATATTCGGTGACAAACCGCACGTGACGCGGAATTTTGAAGTGCGTTATCTGGTCTTTACAAAAAGCTTTAAGCTCATCTTCGGTCATTGATTGACCCTCGTTGAGCTGCACCCAGGCGCAGACCTCCTCCCCCATCTTCTCATCGGGGATGCCAAATACCTGAACCTCTGAAATGGCGGGATGCTGGTACAAGAACTCTTCAATCTCGCGTGGGTAGATGTTTTCGCCCCCGCGAATAATCATGTCCTTAATGCGCCCTACGATACGAACGTAGCCCTCTTCGTCCATGGTGGCCAAGTCGCCGGAATGCAGCCAACCGGCCACGTCGATCGTCTCTGCCGTGCGCTCAGGATCGTTCCAGTACTCCCGCATAACCGAATAACCCCGGGTACAGACCTCACCTTTCTCACCCACGGGCACGACATTATTGGCTTCATCGACAATCTTGATCTCCACCCAGGGTACGGCCCGTCCCACCGTTTCAGTCCGACGCTCAAGGGAGTCATTGGGCAGTGTCATATGGTTAAGCGGGCTGACCTCCGTCTGGCCGTAGCCGATCAGGATGTCTTCCATGTGCATCTGGGAAATGACGCGCTTCATGATCTCCACCGGACAGGGGGCGCCGGCCATAATCCCGGTTCTCAGGGACGACAGGTCGAACTCGCCAAACTGGGGGTGATCAAGCTCGGTGATGAACATGGTTGGGACACCGTGTAACGCCGTGCACCCCTCAGCTTCAACCGTCCGCAAGGTCTCCAGCGGATCAAAGGCCTCTCCCGGGAATACCATGGCTGAGCCATGGGAGACACAGGCCAAAACCGCCAACACCATGCCAAAACAATGATACAGAGGGACGGGAATGCACAATCGATCAGCCTCGGTTAGCTTCATTGCTTCCCCGGACAAATAACCGTTGTTGAGGATGTTGCAGTGAGTCAGCGTTGCGCCCTTTGGGTTGCCGGTGGTACCGCTGGTGAACTGGATATTGATCGCGTCGTCAGGCTTCAATTCGCTTCTAAGTGCTTTGAGACGACGGCCTTCCTCTTCGCCGCCGAGCTTGCAGACGGCACCAAAATTAAGCATGCCGGCGGTCTCGGCATCTCCCATTCGGATGACCGTTCTGAGGTGAGGCAATTTCTCGGCCTGTAGGGCCCCCGGTTTCGAGGCCACCAGTTCGGGGGCAAGGGTGTTGAGCATGCCCACATAGTCGCTGGTCTTGAATGCCTCCGCAGTCACGACCACCTTGCACTCCACTTTGTTCAGGGCAAATTCAAGCTCATACAGGCGGTAAGCCGGGTTGATGCAGACCATGATGGCGCCGATCTTTGCCGTCGCCAGTTGCACCATCACCCACTCATAGCTATTGGGCCCCCAGATACCCACGCGATCACCCGGCTCTATCCCAAGCGCCAACAAGCCGGCCGCCAAATTTTCGACCTCTTCATGGAGCCTGCGGTACGTCCATCGGACGTCTTGATGGCGAACAATAAGCGCGTCTTGGTCTGGGTGCTGTTCGCAAATCCGATCGAAGTACACACCGATCGTTTCATAAATAATTTGCGTCGTTGAGGCGCCGCAGTAGTAACTTTGATCGAGGGTTTCCATGGCGTATATCTTGTTTTTTACAGCGTTTTAATAAGACAGACGGCGCAGCAACAAGGGGGCGCGTGCACCCTTTTTGAGCAGCGATTCGGTAGCAGCAGCTGCCGCGCTGCGCCTCCTCACGCACGGTTTCGTGGCGGCAAAACCGTGCAGAGGTACAACAACTTGGACCTGGACTACCCGTCCGAATCACCCAGTGCCAACCTTGATGACGGCCCTGAAACTATCGCCCCCGAGTCTCCCTGTCCGCGAGCCTAATTACCCCAGTTGTAGCTGACGCTGACGCCCCACCACTGCGGGTCGGCGTAGAAGTACTCAGCCGCTCCAAAGCCACCACCAGCCGGCGAAGCCGCCAGGTCAAACACCATCTGCTTGTACTCTTCGTCGGTGACGTTGTTGACAAAGGCAGTGACATTCCATGCGCCGTCTGCCGTGGTGTAACCCGCGCGGATGTTGGAAACCACATAGGCGTCCTGCTCACCGACCGGGGAGTTTTTAAGCTGGAAGAAATGGTCATCCAAGTAATTAAAGTCGTACTGAACAAACATCTCGCCCCCCGCCATTGGCCAGCCATAACGGATCACTCCATTGGCGTTAATCTCAGGGGTCATGATGGCGCGCCGATCCAGTGTCTCTCCGCCGGGCGTGGTGTAGGCGTCATCCACGTTGTTATCGATGTAAGACAAGCCCAGCAGGATATCCAGACGATCAGTGGGGGAGATTTGTAACTCAAGCTCACCGCCCTTGTTCTCTGCGTCGGTGTTGAACACGTACAGAGTCA
>JAAXJC010000149.1:0-5646 GCA_012270045.1 Luminiphilus sp. | reverse complement strand
AACTCAAGCTCACCGCCCTTGTTCTCTGCGTCGGTGTTGAACACGTACAGAGTCAGGCTCTCCAATGCGAAGGCCTGATAGTCCTGATAGTCGTAGTAATAGATAGCGCCATTCAACCGAGCCAGACCATCCAGGAAGCTGGTCTTGAAACCAACCTCGTAAGCATTCAGGGTTTCCGAATCGAAGTTCATGTTCTCGGGCGGCAGCGCGCCGTAGGCAAACAATGTGGCGTCTAGGGGCGCGTTGAAGCCCCCCGCCTTCACCCCGCGGTTGTAGCTGGCGTACAGCAGCGTGTCGTCGCTGAGGCGATAATCCAAACCCAGCTTGGCGGTGAAGAAGTCGTCTTCAATAGTGGTCTCCGCATCACCCTCAATGAGCGGAATCGCACCACCCTCAAAGGTCCAGGCGCCGATGTTCGAATAGCGGCCGTTTTCATAGCTCCAGAACTTGCCAATGCCCAGGGAGTCCTGCAGTGCCACGGTATTGGAATTGGGGGTCTCAAAAAGTGAGAAGTACTGATTGAAACTGGTCTCCTTCTCCTCGTTGGACCAACGCAAACCAGCGGTCACGGTGAGGGCGTCGGTAATATCAAATTCCATCTGGCCAAAGACCGCCAGGGATTCGGTGGTTGTGCTAAAGGGGCTGTCGAAACCGAAGGTCAGGGGAAACAGTTCCTGGGTCACAGCCACACCCAATTCCGGGTCACCGCCAACGAGCCCAAGCACCAGAGGACCAAACGCGGCCTGGGCGAAACCCCCTGCGGGCCCACCTATGAATAGGTCGCCTTCGTAGTTTAAATAATAGGCGCCCGTAACCCAGCGCATGTTGTCGGTCTCGCCCGACAACCTGAACTCCTGGGAGAACTGCTCCATATCGGATTTGACAGAAAAGGAAAAGAACGGCCGTGGACCCGCGTCGGAGTCCTCAATGTAATCCCGCTCCAGGGTGTTGTAGTCGGTAATGGAGACAAATTCCATACCGTTGCCAAAAGTGTGGCTGAAATTGGCCGTGTAACCCTGGGTTTCCACCTTGATGTAACCGATCGTGTCATAAGAGCCGTTGAATGGCTCGCCCCCATCAGGGTCGCGGTATCCGTAATCCTGCCAGGGGGTATAAATGATGCCGGAACCCTCGCCGGTATAGGTGTCAAAGTCACCGCCGGTCAGGTCGGTAACGTTTGGATCACTGACCTCAAAACCCAGCCCTTGGGCATTCGGTCTAGCGACTACGTGCTCGAAAGGTGCATTGGTGTTATCCAGGTCGCTGGCGCGTGCGTTAAGCAGCAACTGGGAGGATTCACCGAACTCGAACAGCAACTGGCCGCGGATAGCCCAGGTATCGTTGTCGTTCAGGTCCTCTCCGAAGCTGTTGTCAATAAGCCCATCATGCTGGGCCGAGCTAAAGGACAATCGTCCTGAAATGCTGTCGGAGATGCCTCCGCCGATAGCGCCCTCAACGTCGAACTGGGAGTAATCGCCAACCGTTGCCTTGATGTATCCCTCAAATTCCTGAGTGGGACGTCGCGTAATATAGTGGACCAGACCCCCCGTGGCATTACGGCCGAACAGGGTGCCCTGGGGGCCGCGCAGTACTTCCACCCGATCGTAGTCAAACATCTGGAAAGCCGCTCCAGTGGGCGAGGCCACGTAGACGTCGTCTACATACACAGCCACCGGCGATTCCTGGTTATCCCCAGAAAAGTCATTCTGGGCGACGCCGCGCACGTTGACATAGAAAGACGATGGACCATTGGGTTGGATCATGGTGACGCCCGGCACCTGAGCAAGAACGTCCTCGGCAGTATCCCAACCCAACTGCTGGATTTGCTCACCGGTAAAGGCGCTGACCGCAATACCCACGTCCTGCAGGCTCTGCTCCCGCTTCTGTGCGGTTACAACAACCTCTTCCAATACCGCAGCGTGAGTGGTGGGAATGGCAATTGCCGCCGCGACAGCTGACACCAGAGCGATTCTTTTCATGGCCATGGGCACCTCGGTTTTGTTAGTAGTTAACGTTGTCATTTTTTTTGGCGCCGGAGTGGGCTGTGGCCCGCCACCAACGAGTCTGGTCGGAATCTAGACAACCACGAAAATCAAAATAGGTCAATCGTATTGTGCGGGGGCCTAGTATCTGCACCCGCTGCAATTGGTTTGTGGTCTGCTCTGGCCTATGATGCTCAAGTCCAAATTGGTGGAGCACTTCATATCGTTACCACAGCGGCTCCGGCCAACAACTCGCGAGGCGTTACGGGGTATCGGCGCGGAGATCAGACCCGATCCAGTCTGCTGGCAGCGGCTCATCGAGTGTTGATCACTGCGGGCTACGCCAATTTTTCCATGCGTCGGGTAGCCACCGAGGCCGGTGTGAGCGTTGGTAACCTGCAATACTACTTTGCCACCAAAGACGCGCTCACTGCCGCTTTGCTGGATAGCGTCATTGAAGACTACCTCCTGGATTTTGACGCCATGCGCTCTTCAGGCACGCCCGAAGAGCAGTTCGAGCGAATCATCAGGGCTGTTTTTGAGGACTTGCGCAACCCCGATACCACGCGCTTCTTCCCGGAGCTCTGGTCACTGTCCAATCATGAACCCCAGCTGACAGCCAAGGTGGACGGCATGTACGCGCGCTACCGAGCCGTACTGGCTGAGCTGGTGACCGCGATCAACCCTTGTGTTGGCGACGAGAAAGCAGCGCAGTTGGCGGTCTTTTTCTCGTCTTCAATTGAGGGCCACACCATGTTTGTGGGTCATGAAAAACCCATGGAGCAAGACATAGACGTCTACATCGCCATGGCCATCGACAGTTTCCTGCACCTGATTCGCCATGCCAGCGAACCGCAACAGTGAAGTAACAATACCTACGCTGGCAGGAACACAGCTGCTTGACGCTCAACCGGGATTGATGCGGTGGGTTGCAAGACTTTGGTCAACCGTACTACATTTGGAACGGTGGGAAGCGAGCGGGAACCAACAACGTGCAAATCCGATCAGTACATAAGCTGACGAGGTGGGCCACAGTGGGCATGGCGGCCATTTCCCTGCAACTGGTTCAGGCAGCAACCGGTGGTCCCGAGTTGCTGCAGGCCCACTGCGCCAGCTGTCACTTGCAGGAAGACGGTTCCCTCTCTCGCATTGATGCCCAGCGCAAATCGCCGGAAGCCTGGCAGATGACCATCAATCGCATGCGGGCCGCACACGGCGTATCACTCGCCCGGGACGATATGAGTGAGGGCGAAGTTCTGGGCGCGATGGTGAAATACCTGGCGGACACCCGGGGGCTGGCACCCGGCGAAACTACCGGCCTTCGCTACATACTCGAACGCAATGGCAACACCATCGAGGCATTTCCCCAGGAGATGGCGGAAATGTGCGGGCGTTGCCACTCCTCAGCACGGGTCGCCTTACAGCGCCGTACGCCGGAAGAGTGGGACCGCATCATCGACCAGCACCTTGGGCAGTGGCCGAGCACAGAGTATTCCCTGTACGGGCGCGATCGGGAATGGCTAAAAATCGCCCGCAACGACATCATCCCGCAATTGAGCGCCAGCTACCCACTGCAAACAGCCGAATGGGACGCATGGCAGGCAACGGACAAGACCGCTCCCGATGGCAGCTGGGCCATGTCCGGTCACGTGCCGGGCGAAGGTGATTTCTCGGCGGTGATGAGCGTGACCCCCAGCCCGGACCGACCCGACAATTACCGGGTTGAAATTCGGGGCCATTACGCCGATGGCGGCGCCATGTATGCCTCGGGCACCGCCCTTGTGTATACCGGATTCGAGTGGCGGGCGCGGCTGAGAATTGGGGAGCAAGTGTTCAACCAGAGTTTTGCACTGGCGCCCGACGGCTTATCCCTCAGCGGCCGCATGTACCAGCGTGACCAGGAGTTGGTGGGGGCGCCAGTGACCGCCATAAAGGATACGGGACGCCCCGCCATCCTCTCTGTTTACCCACGAAGCGCAGTAATCAACGAAACCAGTGAAGTTGTGGTAACAGGCCTCCATCTGGAGCCCGAGAAACTGGCGGTTGAGGGCGCAGATACATCCGTCGCCGCTTCTTCCGGGCCGACCCGTGTCGTTCTTAGGGTGACGCCCAGTGACCGTGCAGGCACCGGATACAGGGGTCTCTCCATGGGAGAGGCGTCTCTGGATGCTGCTTTGGCAGTGTATGCCCAGGTGGACGCCCTTGAGGTGGTGCCGGGCTACGGCATCGCGCGGATTGGCGGTAACGGTGGCAGTACACCCAAAATCGAGACGGTATTCCGTGCCCGGGGCGTCGATCATGGAACTGACGGCACCCCTGGCACCGACGATGACCTGGATCTGGGTTACATCGACAGCGTCACCTGGCGTACGGTTCCTCGGGACGAAGGCGCCGCGGCTGACCGCGACGTAGAGTTCGCAGGTGAGATGGACGCCAATACGGGACGCTTTGTGCCCGCTGCCGCCGGACCCAATCCGGCCAGGGCTCGCTCAACCAACAACGCCGGAAATCTCAACGTTGTTGCGCGCTACGAAAAGGATGAATATGTGGTGGAGGCGACCGGTCGTCTGCTTGTGACCGTGCAAACCTGGGTAAATCCACCAATGAAGTAATGCGTAACCAACCCACAAGTTAACCAAACCAGAGGGGAGCACCCCGATGAAGCACCTGAAACCCGTCAACAAAAAAGCCGAGCACATTGTCAGCAACACAGCGAACGTTGCCCCCAGCGCCAACGAAGTCGTGGCGATGCAGACCGTGGTGTCCTGCACAGGCACAACAGATCCCGGCTGGGAAATCGACATGTTCGGTAGCGTGTCCGGACTCTGCCAGCCAATGGAGTCAGATCTTTACGGCTGCTCTGATCCCTGCTGGTGGCCGGCCCAGGTTCCCGACATGATGAATACCTACCCCGATTGGTCAGCCAACGCACCGTCAGCCGCCAAAGATTGGCGTAACCTGGAAAGCGTGTACCCCAAAGATGACAACCCGAGCTGATGATGGTGGGCATGCGGATCATCAAGACACTGGGCGCTGCCTGCGGCCTGCTCGCGTCAGCAGCATGCTTGGGCGTTGATGGACCGCTGCCCAAGGGAGACTACCTGCTCACCGTGAGCCGGCCGGGCGCGACGCTGAATATCGTTGACGTGACCTCCGACAAGCTTGTACGCCAGTGCGACCTGGGGGTCGGTCCGGGCTCAGGGACGCTGGTGCCATCACCCGACGGCAAGATTGCCTACGTGCTGGCCAATCACTTCAGCGATGTTTACGGCGTAGAGCTCGACACCTGCGAAGTTGTGTTCTCCACCCAGCAGTCTGCTGATGGAGTCCGAGTAAAGTCCATGGCGTCTGTTGCACTGTCACCCGATGGCAAGCGGCTGTACACCCACCAGAATCGGGTCAGGTTGCACCGCGATCATTATGAGCTGCTGGATACTGTTATTGCCGAATTTGACACCGCGGGCGGGGTCAACACCCGGGCAACCCGGACCTTTCCGGCACCCCGCCAGATCACCATTCTTGATCGTCTGGAGAGCGGGGAACTTCTGTTGGGGGGGCAGGACGTGTACCTGATGGACCATGAGACGGGGTAATTTTCCGTTTTTATGAATAGCGAAACCCACGGGGACCCGGATTTGGGCCCCAGGGATGTTTTGACTGTTTG
>JAAXJC010000123.1 GCA_012270045.1 Luminiphilus sp. | reverse complement strand
GGGTCATACTGGTCACCGGTGCCGCGCAAAATATTGGTGCCGCCATCGCCGCCCGATTCCTTGAGGACGAGGCCTCCGTGGTCTGCGCCGATCTGCAGCCGCCGGCCAATACCGCCGTTGAATTCATTGCAACCGATGTGGCCAGCGAGGCCAGTGTGATTGCACTGATGGAGCGCGTTGCTGCCGCTTTCGGGCATCTGGATGTGCTGGTGAACAACGCCGGGGTCTGCATCGAAACGGGCATAGCTGAGACCACCGAGGCCGACTGGGACCGGGTGATGGCGGTCAACGTCAAGAGCACTTTCCTGACCACCAAACACGCCCTGCCGCTATTGCGGGCAGACGGTGCGGACAACCCCGCCATCGTCAATATCTCGTCCATTGAAGGGCTGGGGGCCAATCCCCTGCACAGCGTGTACGCCGCTTCGAAAGCCGCTGTGGCGGCCTTTACCCACAACACCGCATTGGAGTATGGCCCCTACGGTATTCGCTGCAACGCGGTGGCACCCGGCTGGATCAACACCCCTTTCAACGAACAGCTTCTGGCCCAGTACCCGGACCGCGCGGCAGTGGATGCCGCCATCGAGGCCCTGCATCCGGTGGGCCGTCTGGGCAGTCCCGAGGATGTGGCCAACACCGTATATTGGCTGGCCAGTCCCGAGGCCGGCTTTATTACCGGGCAGGAGGTGATTGTCGATGGCGGTCGTCTGGCCAAACTGCCCCTACCGGCGCTATGACCATGGTCACTGACAATAATCCGGCGGGCCAGCCCCGCATCCTGGCAGGCCACACCGCAGTGGTCACCGGAGCGGGTAGCGGCGTGGGTTTCGCCTGTGCACAGTTACTGGCCGATGCCGGCATGGCACTGCTGCTGGTCGGGCGTTCGGAAGACAAGCTGGCCGCAGCAAAAGAGAAGCTCTCCGCCGCGGACGTGCCAATCGCTATCCTCGCGGGGGATGTTGCCGACGCCGCCTTCGCCAACCTTGCGCTCAGCCGGGCGGCGACACTGGGCCAGGCGCCGGCGCGGGTACTGGTGAACAGCGCCGGTGTCATCGTTCGCCGGGAAGCCGTGGACACCTCAGAAGAGGACTGGCACCGGGTTATGCGCACCAATGTGGATGGGGTTTTTTACATGAGCCGGGCCTTTGCCCAACAGGCCTCGGAGGTCGGCACCATCATCAACGTCTCATCGACCTGCGGTTCCGTCGGTTCCCCGGGGCTCGCCGCCTATTGCGCCAGCAAGGGGGCTGTTAACCAGCTTACCCGTACCATGGCGCTGGAACTGGCCCACCGAAGGATTACCGTCAACGCGGTCGCACCCGGGGCCATCGATTCCCCCATGCTGCACTCGGAACATGCGACAGCGGCGCTGGCGGATTCGGTTGTCTCCCGGAACCAGGAGAGCATCCCCATCGGAGACGTAGCCCAACCAACTGAAGTCGCCCGGGCCGTCCTGTTCCTCGCCACCGAACCCCACGTCACCGGCAGCATCCTTTCCGTTGACGGTGGCTACACCGCAGGCTGACCGCTTATGCAGATCAAGCGCATTACCGTTTACCAACACAATCTGCCGGTTGTTGGTGGAACGTTCCGAATGGCAAAGGCCGAAGTCGCTCAGCTTGACAGCACCATCGTAGCTATTGAGAGCAGCTGCGGCACCGTCGGCTGGGGCGAGACCTGCCCGGTTGGGCCGACCTATGCGCCCAGCCACGCCGAGGGCGCGCGGGCGGCACTGCTGGCCATGGCGCCGGGGTTGATCGGCGCTGAATTGGATAAGCCCCTGCTGTTGCACCGGCGCATGGATGGGCTACTGAACGGCCACCACTACGCCAAAGCAGCCCTGGACATCGCGGCCCATGACGCCCTGGGCCAGCGACTGGGCCAGCCGGTAGCAACATTATTGGGCGGCGCTGAGGGGGACCGCATTCCCTCCTACTTTGCGACTCCCGTAGGGGACCCCAACGACATTGCCCGGCTGGCCCTGGAGAAGGTGCGAGAGGGCTACCCACGACTGCAGATAAAAGTCAGCGGTAGGCCGGTGGAAATAGACATTGAGGTGGTGCGCAAGGTCTGGGAGGCCGTGGGAACATCTGCGCGACTCGCCGTGGACGGGAACCGGGGTATGACCACCCGAGATGCCCTGACCCTGAGCAATGCCTGTGCAGACATCCCCATCATCCTTGAACAACCCTGCGACTCCCTCGCGGAGATCGCCGCCATCCGGCCGCAACTGCGCCATCCGGTTTTTCTGGATGAGGGCAGCACCGACCTGGCCACTGTGATGCAGGCCGCCGCCCAGGGTCTGGTAGATGGTTTTGGCATGAAGGTCACCCGCATCGGCGGTCTGCTCCCAATGACCACATTCCGGGAACTGTGTGCGGCTCGCAAATTACCCCATACGGTGGACGACGCCTGGGGTGGGGATATTATCGCCGCCGCCTGCGTGCATATGGGTGCAACTGTTGCCCCCAAACTGTTCGAGGGGACCTGGCTGGCCCAACCGTACATTGAGGGTCATTACGGTGACACCGGTGTCGCCATTGAAAACGGCAGCATCGCCCTGCCCCCGGGGCCCGGCCTGGGTATCAAGCCTGACCGCGGTGTGTTTACGAGGGAAGTTGCCAGTATTTCCTGAGACGTGGGCACGGAGCGCTGCTGGGGACTAATCAGCCGCAACCCCATCGTAGCTGTATGCCATGGCAGGCAGCGCGCCGGGGCTGATGGTCAGCCCACGGTGTCGCCGGCTAGATACTGAGCCCCGCCAGTTTGGTCTCGAGATACTCCTCAATACCTTCCCGGGCCCCTTCCCTGCCCAGACCGCTTTCCTTCATGCCGCCGAAGGGTGCCGCCGCACTGGTCGGATTGATGTCGTTGATGCCAATGATGCCGAAGTTAAGTTGCTCAAAAGTACGCAGTGCCCGGGACAAATTCTGGGTGTAAATGTAGGCAGCCAGTCCGTAATCGGTATCGTTGGCCATGGCCACCACATCCTGTTCATTGTCGAAGGGAATGACGGCCGCCACTGGGCCGAAGGTTTCCTCTCGGTAGATCACCATCTGTGGATTGACGCCGCTGAGCAGGGTTGCAGCATAGAAACAGCCGCGGTCCAGACCGTCATCTATCAGCCTGCTCCCCCCCGTGTGCAGGGTAGCGCCCTGACTCACCGCGTCCTGGACCTGCCGGTCGACCTTGGCGATCGCCGCTTCATTGATCAGGGGTCCGATACTGTTGGTGGGATCCATGCCATCGCCGGCCTGCAGCTTCGCCACCCGGGATTCCAGTGTCGCCAGAAAAGGCTCGAGGATGCCACGCTGGACAAAAATACGGTTGGGGCTGATGCAGGCCTGGCCGGTATTCAGGAACTTGACCAGGGACACCCCTTTGGCCGCGTGCACGGGGTCGGCATCATCGAAGACAATGAAGGGCGCATGCCCACCCAACTCCATCGACACCCGCTTGAGCTGGGGCGCGGCGGCCTGGGCCAAATGCTTGCCGACCGCGGTGGAGCCAGTGAAGGTCAGCTTGCGAATTTCGGGGTGGGTGCAAAACAGTTCACCCACCGGCTTCGGGTCACTCACCGTGACCAGATTGGCAACCCCCGCCGGCAGCCCGGCGTCATGCAAAACCTCGAATACCGCCCGGGCACACAGGGGTGTTGCCTCGGCGGGTTTCAAAACCGCGGTGCAACCGGCGGCAAGGGCGGGTCCCAGTTTTCGGGTCAGCATGGATATGGGGTAATTCCAGGGGGTGATGGCGGCAACGACGCCCACCGCCTGTTTCTGCACCAGGAAGCGCTGGTCGGATCGGGCCGAGGGTATGGTCTCGCCGTAAACCCGTTTGGCCTCCTCGCCAAACCACTGCAGGAAGTCCGCCGCGTACTTCACCTCATTCATGGCGGCCTTCAGGGGCTTACCCTGCTCACGGGTCATCAACTCGGCCAGGGATTTTTGCCGCTCCATCATCAGGGCGTGTGCCCGATGCAACACCGCCGCCCGCTCGTAGGCCGTCGCCCCGGACCAGGCCGGCAGGGCTGCCACCGCGGCATCGATCCCCTGGTGGACCTGCTCGAGACTGGCGTCTGGCACCTCGCCAATGACCTCGCCCGAGGCCGGGTTGTGCACAGCAAAGTTTTTTTCACTGCTGCACCACTCACCGTTTATATACATCATGTGCTCCTTGATCAGGCCAGTTCACGGTCATACAGACGAGTCGCCCCAGGAGCGGCTCTCTCGGGTTGGCCCATCAGATCAGCTCCATTGAAGATTCCCCGCGCGCGGGGACCGCAGTGTACCCGACCCCGATCGCACTGGCCTGCCATCTCCGCACCGCGCCGGGAACAGCCAACCGATGATCGCTCTGGCAACTAGGGGTAACGCCACAACCGCTTCATCCTCGATGACTGAGCTAAGGCAATCTGCAGGGCAACAACTATCGGCGACTGGTGGGCCGGCTGCCGGTCAGGGTGTCAGCAGCGTACGGAGGTCATTGACCACCGTGTCTGCATGGAGAAACGAGGTGCTGTAGATATTGCGAATTCGCCGATCGGCGTCAATCAAGTACACCCGCAGCACGTGGGACATGGTGCCCAGGTAGTTGCCGTCGGCGTCGTAGTCGCGGATCACCCACTGATCGTAGGCCTCCAGGGTGGGCTGCAACTCGCCCTGGGAAGCGGTAGTCAGGAACACCCAGTCGAAATCGTCCTTGCGAAACTGGTCACCGTAACGACCCAGGGCCGGGGGGGTATCCAGCTCCGGATCGAAGCTGAAGCTCACCAGCCGCACCTGATCGGCCAACAGGGGGTCCTGTAGCACCGCGTTCTGGACCCCTGACATCACGTAGGTTGCCAGCGGGCAGCCGTTCACGTCGTTGCAGGTGGTGAAGATAAAACTCAGGACACTGGCTTTGCCACCAATGAAATCATGGAGTCGTCCGGCCTTGCCATCGGTGCCCAGCACCGCGCCATCAGCAGCATCCCCCATGGTGGGCAGCAGGTAACTGCCCACAGCCGGCGGCTCAAACTCGAGTTCGGCATACCCCGGAGCCAGCACCACCGGTGGCTCGTGCTGGTGGGGTGCGGCAACAGCAGTGGCCGCCCAGAACCCCAGGGCGGCCAGACCTAATCGCAGCACAGGCTCAGCGCGCCGCCATGGCGTCGTGGTCCATCTTGGCCTTGGGTGCGCCGTACAGGGCATGGGCACCAAAGCGCATCTGGTGCGGGGAACCCAGACCCATTTCAACAAAGTCCAGGCTGAACTGCGGCGACAGGCTCTCACCATCCCAGTTGAACAGTTTGAAATACTGAACGTCACTGCCGTCCTGGGAGCCTGTCTTGTCCCAGTTCGCCAGCAGCGATGAGGTGAAGTAGACGCGCTCGCCGTCCCAGCTCTGGGACACCATGTTGATCTGCTCACCAATACGCTCTTCAAACACCTGTTCCGGGGCGTGTGGGTCAGAGATATCAAACAACCGAACCTTGCCGTCGTTCCAGGTGTTAACCCACAGGTGGTTGTCATCGGCGGATATGGAAATATCCACGGGCAGGGGGATCTTGCTGGCATCGCCGATATCGGCCACCGCCTTGGCATTCCACTCCCCGGCCTCGTCCTCATAGATCAACCAGATTTTCGAGGTCAGTGCCGTGGTGGTGAAGCAGTAGTTGGAGCGTGAACCCCAGGCGCAACGCAATTCCAGGGGCGCACCGGGCACGTCCAGCACTTTCTTGGGCGTGCGCGCGTGCAGGTCCCAAATCACCACGGTATTACCGAACCGTTTCATGGCCTCGGGATCGCCCATCATCTTCCCGAGATTCATCATGTAGTTGTTCCAACCGGTAAAGGAAGAGGTGACCAATACGTTACGCCGGGGCAGCGCGCGGGCATCGTAGCCGTAGCCATCGGCGTAGTTGCCGGATTTCACGGCACCCTGAAGATTGTCATCCGTGGGCATCCACACACTGGTGATGAAATCGCCATCATTGGTGTATTCCGCCATGCCGGTGCGACCACCGTGATCACGGTTGTTGGACAGTCCGGTGATCAGCATGCGGCCAGGTAGTGCGTAATTGGTGTGGGGTCCCACGATGCCGCCGGTTTTGGCGACGAAATCATCAATCTCCCGGTGAATGCGCGGCTTGGCCGGGTCGGTATGGATATCAAAAATAAAGATCTTGCTGGTATCCAGTCCCGACGCCCAGAGGTAGCGACGATCGTCGGTCAGACCGGAGTGGTGGGCCTCATTACGTCCGCCCACAGAAAGACTGTGTATGACCTGGCCGTAGCTGTCGGAATCGGGATTGACGTCGACGGTCACCAGTTTGTCCTCCCCGTCACCGACCCCTTCCATTCCCAGGGTCCAGATGTAAACGTAGTCCTCCTGTCCCACGATTTTTGCCATGTAGGGCGACATGCACGTTTCATCCGCCCAGGCCGCCGGGGCTGCCAAAGCCACCAGTGCCGCCAACATACCTATGACTGCCTTCATCATGATCTACTCCCCAATGCATTATGCTTATGCCATGAGCGTAGCACTTTCATTGGCAAAACAGCACCCCGTGGGACCGGCATCCGCGGCGGCCCGGGCACTCGCCGTTTTTTGCCTGACGGCGGGCGCACTGGGAGCAGGCGAGCTGGCCGCCCAGGCGGAGCACCGGGTCGGGCTGGCCGATCATCGTGGGGGCTATGAGTCCAGTGACTACGCTACCGAGTCGGAAGCCATCCTGGAGCATTTGGGCGCCAGGCTGCCCCTGGCATCATTGGCCAGCTCGCCACCCCTGGGGTTGCCGACTCTGACAGAGCCACTGCAGGCCGAAGAGGTGAACCTGGGCCGAACCCTGTTTTTTGACCGCAGGCTGTCCGCCAACGCCAACCTGTCCTGCGGCATGTGCCACGTACCCGAACAGGGCTATACCCAGAATGAGCTGGCGACACCGGTCGGTGACGAGGGCCGGGGCGGACGACGCAACGCACCCTCCCTTTACAACATTGCGTTCCAGCAGGCACTGTTTTGGGATGGCCGGGAGACCTCCCTGGAAGCCCAGGTCTGGTCGCCGCTGCTGGCCCGCAACGAGATGGCCAATCCGGACCGGGAAACGGTAATCAAACGACTGGCAGATATCCCGGCCTATCGAACAGCCTTCGATAGCGTTTATGAGGATGGCCTCACCGAGGCGACCCTGGGCAGGGCTCTGGCGGCCTACCAACGGGCTTTGGTGAGCGCCGATTCGGCTTTTGATCGTTGGTATTTCGACAACCCGGACTATCCGGAGCCCATACCCGGATTCGATGGCCAGGCTGCAAAGGGGTTTCAGGTCTTCACCGAGCAGGGCTGCTCGTCCTGCCACACCCTGGGCCGCAGCGATGGCCTGTTTACCGACGGCGGATTTCACAACACCGGCACCGGTTTCCTGCGCAACCAGCGCGGGCATCGTCCCCAGCGGGTACAGGTGGCACCGGGTATTTATGTGGTCCCCCAGGTGGATGTTGAAACGGAAGTGTTCACCGATGATGGCCGCGTGGAGGTCAGTGGAGACAGCGCAGACCAATGGCGCTATCGCACACCGAGTCTGCGCAATGTGGCCCTCACTGCCCCGTATATGCACGACGGATCACTGACCTCACTGGCCGCTGTGGTGGCGTTCTATGTCGGCGGCGGTGGCGGTGATCCCAATCAGGATGCGCGCATTCGCCCATTAACAATCAGTCAGGGTCAGCAGGCAGCGCTGGTGGCTTTCCTTGAGTCCCTCACCGCCAGCAACGTAGACGCCCTGGTCGCGGATGCCCGCAGTGCCGCGATCGGCGACAGACTGCGCCACGACTACCGAAACCGCGCGCCGAATTAGCGGCCGCCATCGACTGCCCGCGAGCCCTTATGCCGCCCTCCCGGGCCTGTTTATGATCCGCTGTTGACTGACGCGGTGGACGGCGTTTCCCGGGGCCAGCGCTGGTCATCACTCAGGGTACAACTGGCCTGCATCCAGCGCAGGTTCATTGCAATCCGACTGGCGTCAACGTCGCCCCAGGTGTAAGCCACCGCCTTGTCCTGATCCGGCTGGTGGGCGTACAGCACCAGGGAATCGCGGTTGTTGCCCGAGGGCCAGCGTACCCGACGTATTTTGATACCCGCCACGGCGGGCTCCGGCTCCTCGCTCGCCAGCCACAGGCGTCCACCCTGGTCCAAAATCTTCAAGCCGGCGCGGAATGTGCTGCCGTCACCGCTGGGGTGGGTGACGCTCATCCAACAGGTGAACACCCGTGCCCGGTGATTACGGAAAGCGCCTGCCGGCGTCTGGGCAGGCAAGGCCCCATCGGCGGCGAGACCCCAGTCAAAGATCGAGAATTCCGACTCGGTCAGCAACACGGTCGGCGGGGTCGACCCATTGTCGCCATCCGACCCAACACAGTCCGGGGTCACGGCACGACCGACAAAATGGTCCAGTTCGGGTTGCCAGTGGATGGTGCACCGCGGCGACCCCAGGTCCGCAAGCCGCCACTGGCCCTGGGGTTCGCCCTCGGGCCGGGGAAAAATGTCCATGCGTATGCCATTGCCGTCGGGCAATAGACCCGTGACAAGCAGCTGGTCCCGTACCAGCGCAGTGGCGTCGTCATCCAGGTATTGTTGAAAGTAGAACAGGGACAGACCTTCGGTGTCGTGGTCGACCCGGGCGATGCTGAGGTGGTTGCGCGGGTGTCGCTCCGGCAGGGGAAGCTCCAGGTTGCGATCGAAGTAGTGTTGCTCCTGGTTGTCGAATTCACCCTCGAGCAGCGTCTGGAATTCACGATAAGACCGTTCCATCACCGCCTCCGTGCCCGCAAGGGCAGGCTCAACGGCAGCGAACAATAGCAGGGCCAGCCCGCAAGCGAGGGAGCGCAGAGTTTCAGCTCCAGAACAACCGCAGTTCGTGGGGCTAGCACGTTCAATTTCCAAGACCACCTCCGGAACCCAGTTGCTTGTGTGGGCCCGCACCGATGGGCAGGGCGTCGGGCCGCCCGCCGCCATCACGCCCGCAACTGCTCCTGGCCCGCAGGCTGAAATTCAGGTTGGCAATTCAAACGATCCGTGCGCGGTGAAACCCCGATGTACTTCCGATAGCAGCGGCTGAAGTGGGTGGTCGAGACAAAACCGCACATGGACGTGATCTCAACAATCGAACGGGAGCTTTGCTTGACCAGTCGGCGGGCGCGATCGAGCCGGAGTTTCAGGTAATACCGGGAAGGTGTGCAGTGCAGATATTTGAGAAACAGTCGCTCCAGCTGACGTCGGGACAGGGCGACAAAATCAGCCAACTCCTGCAAGGGGATGGGCTCCTCAAGGTTGGCCTCCATCAGCTGCAGCACCTCCTTGAGCTTGGGCTGCATCTCCACCTTGCGCGACCACATGGGCACCAGCTGCATCTCCACATCGGCCCGATAGCGCTCACAAACCAGCATGTCGGCGACTGCATCCACCAGCGCCTGGGGATGCCGGGATGACAGCAGTGCCAGCATCATGTGCATGGGTATGGTGCCCCCGGTACAGGTCATGCGATCCCGGTCCAGTGTGTACAGCTGGTTATTGCATTCAACCCGGGGGAAACGTTCAGTCAGAATCGTCAGGCAGTCCCAGTGGGCGCTGCATTGGTAACCGTCAAGCAGTCCCGCGCTGGCCAGGGCGTAGGCACCGGTACAGACCGAGCCCATGACGGTCCCGCGTTGGGCCTGCTTGCGCAGCCAGGCCAGCAGCGGTCGGGGCAGCTTCTGCTCAATGGCAACACCACCGACCACAATCACGAGGTCGAAGGCAGGTGCCTGGTCCAGACTGTAATCCAGGGAGACCGCGATGCCGTCGCTGCAGGTCTCATGGCTGGGGCCGCTACCGATCAAGCCCCAGCTGTATAGCTGGCGCCCCGACTGAAGATTGGCAATGCGCAGCGGCTCCAGGGCGCTGGACAAGGAAATAAGGGTGAAGTTTTCCACCAACAAAAAACCCACACGATATGGGCCCTGCCTGTCGTCGGTCACCTTGGTTGTCATCGCCTGCCCCCTGTTTTTAATATGTTAACGGGACCTGTTTCGCCCGCCAATTTTATTGGATGAGAGCAGGTGCTGACTAGTGGTTTGACCCACTCTAAAACCCTCGCCCCCGCCGGCGCTGGCCAGCGGTACCGGCCGCGAACCAAGAACAGCTACCTAACTGTGATCCGGTTCACCTGTTGCGTAGGCCAAGGAAACATGTGAAGGCATCTCTGATACGGGGTACCTTGGGCCCCAACGGCATCATGCAGGACGATGGGGCCAGGTCGAATCCGCCGCACGGGGTAGCAGGTTGGCACACAGCACACAGGTAGACATTGGAATTGTGGGTGCAGGCATTGCCGGGGCGGCCCTGGCGGCGGCACTGGCCGGGCAGGGACTCAGCGTGGCCCTGCTCGAACGGCGCACCGGACCTCTGGATACCGCTCGGGGCGATCATATTCAGCCGGCATTGTTGCCGGTGCTGAAGCGATGGGGTGTACTCGACAGCATGCTGGCCGAAGGCGCGGAATGGCGTCAGGGTACCCGTTGGTTTGACCGTGAGGGACAGCACATTGTTACGGTTCCTGCGATCCAGACGACTGACCTGCCCAACGGCTTCCTGTTTCTCAACCACGAACGCATTGGCAACGTGCTGCTGCAGCGAGCTGTTCAGGGTGGCAGCCACTACTTCCCGGAGTTGGAGCGCTGGCACCTGGAACGCCGGGACAACTGTTGGCGTTTGCTTATGGCGAAAGCGGGCAGTCGCCAGATCCTGGACTGCACGCTGCTGATCGGAGCCGACGGCACAGCCTCCAGGGTGCGTACGGAGTTGGGCCTTGGGCTGGAGCGCCATAGCTATAAACACCCTATCGCCATACTCTACGGCCGGCAGCGCCACGGCACTGGGCCTCGGACACTGGACGTGCATCTCACCAGGGATCGCATCCTGTCATTGATTCCCAGGACGGGGGGACTGACCAAAATCGGCTTTCCTGTTGACCACAGCGAATTGGCCCAGTGGCGGGATCAACCGGCGGCCACCCTGGCGCGGCAACTGGAGGCCTGGTGTCCGGGGCTTGAGTTCGAGCAGTTGGAGTTTGGATCAATCTACCCGCCCCTGTCCCAGCGGACATCAGCTTACAACGGTCCCGGCCAGGCCCTGTTGATTGGTGATGCCAGCCATGCCATGCACCCGGCTCGCAGCATGGGCATGAACACCTGCTTTCGGATTGCCGATCAGCTCGCCGGCCAGCTGGCCGGGGTCGACAGTGGCTTTAGCGATCGGGACATCGCACCACTGATCGCAGATTTCGAGACCGAAACCCAACGCACCCTGACGCCGCTGCTGGCGGAGAATCACGCCGCTGGCCTGCAAATGGATACCCTTTCCGGAAATGGCTTCCCAGCACTGGTGGATCAATTGCGGGCTGCCGCTGGCAATGAGCAGGTATCACAAGCCATGGCGACCAAGGCCTCCGGCTGGCCCTTGTGAACCTTGCAGCACTGTGCGCCAGCGGCGGGAATCCGCGGGATTCTGCGTCCTAACCCTCCCCTCTTTCGGACCCTTTGGCAGCCCGGATTGGCCGCGGCTTTGCGACTTTCATTCTCTGCTACAGCGCACTATACTCACGACAGCGATGCAGTTTTGTGTCACTGAACTCACGGGCCCGGAGAGGCACGGAGGTGGTACCAGAGGGGCCGCCGGCAAGCAGCTGGCTTCAGGTCTTAACGGCGGTCCAACCGATAATAATAACTTCAAGGAGGGCTCATGAAGCGCTTCTATTACATGAGTGACGACCTGGATAATCTGGAACGGGTCGAACACGACCTCGAAGCCGGGGGTATCGCCCGGCCGCAGATTTATTTGCTCAGCAATGACGACGTGGGGGTTGAAGCCCACGACGTAAACCCCGTAGCCAGTTTCCTCAGAACCGATGTAATCCACGCCGGAGAAATCGGTGCGGTGCTGGGTGCGATTGCGGCCTCGGTCGTACTACTGGTTTCGCATCTGTCCGGCATAGCAGCGCAGGTGGGATGGGTGCCATTCATTTTCCTGGCCATCGTCGCCTTCGGCTTCACCACCTGGGAGGCCGGCTTTATTGGCATGCAGGCGCCCAACAGCCACTTCCGACGTTTTGAGCAGGCGCTCAAGGCAGGCAAACACGTGCTCTTCGTGGAAACGTCACCCGATGACGAAAAGCGCCTCAAGAAGGTGATCAGAGAACACCCCGAGGTAGAGCGAGCGGGCACGGAAGTCACCCACACCGGTGCGCTGATGATGCTGCTGCGCAACTGGGACAAGTTCAGGAAGTGGGCATAAATAGATTAACGAGGCGGACAACCGCCCGATAAAAAAGCGTTTGTAGTAAGCGGTAAAAGTAGTAAACGGCGTCCGGTAATAAGGACGTGTTGTATGGGGGAAGCGGTTAGCTAAGTCTGGACCGAAGTTGTAACCCGATCCGGAACGCAGGCAGCCGCGCTTTGGGGGGCGCTCGTGTACTTCAATGTGCACGGCGTACAAGAGGCTGTTTATGGTAATTGCGATCGTTCTGCTCGTCCTGGTTCTCGGGACGGTTCTGTTTCATTTTGTTAGTCC
>JAAXJC010000084.1:2146-2501 GCA_012270045.1 Luminiphilus sp. | reverse complement strand
ACCCCAGCGCTTGCCGGTCATGCCACCAGTGGACGTGCCGGCAGCGAGGTTGCCTTGGGCATCCAGCACCACCACACCCACTGTACCGAACTTGGCTGAATCCGATCCCACACGGGCAGCGCGATAACGTTCCAATGCCCGGGCCCTTTCCGGCGTCGAAAAATATTGGTTATCCACCAGATCCAACCCTTCGCCTTCAGCAAAAGCATCTGCCATAATTTTTTCTAGTGCTTTTTCTATAGGCATGCCTGTTTCTTCTGATAGTTTTCTTGCTGCTTTCATTTTAGAATCTAAATTAACATTACTAATATCTAATACAGTTTCTCCATCAGCATAACCTAATCTTGCTATACCA
>JAAXJC010000084.1:566-2136 GCA_012270045.1 Luminiphilus sp. | reverse complement strand
CAACACACACGGCCATCGCTAAAACTTACCAATGCAAGTGCCCTTTCCGGCGTCGAAAAGTTTTGGTTATCCACCAGATCCAACCCCTGGCCTTCGGCAAAAGCATCTGCCCCCGAGCCGGACAAAAGCACGTGGGGTGAAGCTTCCATCACGGCATAGGCCGCCTCAATGGGGTTTTTAACTCGGGTGACGCCGGCTACTGCACCGGCTCTCAGGGATTCTCCCAGCATGATTGAGGCATCGAGCTCGTGCCGGCCATCCCAGGTAAATACAGCACCGAAACCCGCATTGAATAAAGGGGAATCCTCCATAAGCCGAATAACTTGTCGCACCACCTCATACCCCGGGGCACCGGCCTGCAGTCGCGCGTGGCCCAGTTCTACCGCGGTATCGAGAATCTCAAGATAGACGCGTTCCTGCTCTGGCGTCATCTTGTCCCGGGTGAGGGTGCCGGCACCCCCGTGTAACGCTATTGCCACTGGCGCCGCCTGCAGCACCCCGGGCAACAACAGGCTGAACAACAGGAGAATGAGACGACGGGCCATGGCAACTTTCCTTGACGACTAGCCCTGAGAGTCTCACGAAGTGTGGAATCTACAAAGTATTTCGACAACAATTCCGGTTACAACTCTGGGATCAGCAATCAGCGGGAAGTGCTAACAGTGAATGTCCGAACCATCATAGACAGAAGCGTCGCCATTTTGTTGCAGCCCCAGCTGTACTTCACCAGTGACGATGACGTCATGGATTTTGGGGATGGCGCCGTGTACTCGGCGTTGATGGGGGTTTTAGGCGCGCTCATAGGCGTAGCCGTTGGTGCTCAAGCCCATTCCGGCCTGTCGGGTCTGGTTTCAGTCGCGGTGATAGGCCCGATAATCACCGTGCTCAGCGTATTCATTATGGCAGGCATCATTTACACACTGTGCCGGTATCTGGGCGGCCGGGGTGATTATGCAGACAGCTTCCACATCGCGGCGTCGGCCACGGCAATCATTCCGGTCGCACAGCTACTGGCACCACTGCCGCTTCTTCTCATCAGCATGGCCTGGGTCTGGTGGATCGTTTCCCGAGGCGCCATCCATATCCATAAAGTTCAGCCGGGCAAGGCGGAGAGTGCGCTGGCCGTGCTGTATGGAGGCCTGACGCTGCTCGCGGTGATCTGGAACTGACCTGCAAGGTCACCACCAACCGGTTTCTATGTTGACTGGCCCATCTTCCGACGAGCGCCAGTAACTGGAGAGGCCGTCCCAGATGAAGTAGGGACCAAAGAGTAGCGCGGATACCAGCACATACTTGAGTAACCAATCACCGAAGCCCTCGGTGCCCTTGTGCCGCCACAGCAACCACCCGACACCGATCATTACCAAAAATACAAGGACATCAAGGACTACCACCCTGCGCTCCCCCAAAATTTGCAGTTATATCGAGACCAAAATCTAAGCTCGGCTTGATGTGGGATTGGCCTTCAAACAGTAAGGGTCAGGATTCCGCCGGAAATTTGGCCTTTGAAGCATTTGCGGCAGCGCCAAAGATACCCTTAGCCATCAGAGAAGTCTCCTGGGACAGCCTC
>JAAXJC010000084.1:0-556 GCA_012270045.1 Luminiphilus sp. | reverse complement strand
CTAATGGCATGGACGGCAACGAGATCGGGCTGGGCCTGGGCGGCCAGTTCCACCAGGTGGCACGCGAGGCGAATATCAGTCTCCATTAACGCGAGACCACGCTCTGCCAGTGCCGTAGCGCCCCCGGACAGTTGAGCGAGCTCTGCGGCCAATTTTCGCTCTTCCACCGGTTTGAGGTGTGCCGGGTTACCGTCATACCAGCCACCGTAGAGGCGCCAAATGTTCTGGACCACAAATTCGGGCTCATCGTAGACCGGCGCCATCCAGGGCTGACTGAGAGCGCTGCCGGGGACGCTGACCGAGTGAACGATATCGTTAAGGCCGGCACCTTCATTCATCATCGTCAGGGTTTGACTGACCAATGACTCCAGGGCTTCTGCCACGCTGGTCAACACATGCCGAATTCTGCTGGCACCCTGTATGGGCAGGCCATGGGCCGGCAAAAAAAGCTCTGGTTCCTTGGCAACCATATCCCTCAGGGCGGATGCCCATTCCCTGGGATAGCGCTGGGCTTTCTGGGGATTACCCGCATTCGGAAACGCCCAAATAAAGAAGT
>JAAXJC010000010.1 GCA_012270045.1 Luminiphilus sp. | reverse complement strand
GCGGGCAGTTCAAAGCGTTCTGCGCTGCTGCGACTGGTGTCAATTGAGACCAGCGACATCGACTCACCATTGGTTTCGCTGCGCAGCGTGCCCCAGCCTTTCATCTCCGAACCCCAGGGGGTGTCTGAAACTTCTTTGTCGACCATGGCTGTGAATATGGACATCATAGCGACGGTAGCGGCCGCCACATTCTTATCCCGGGTCAAAACCGCTTCGCTCTCATCTCCATCGTATTCGAATCGGAAAACCTCCCCGCGAATGCCGGCCACCGTCTCCCGGCGTCCGGTCTTCTCCCACTCATAGTTGTCCAGATTCCACAGTCCCTGCGATTCGACAGCTTTACCCATCATGCCCATCATTTCACCTAGTGGCATGACGGTCCACTCGTCACCATTTCTGTAGACCGAGAACGCTTCTCCGTCTTTTAGCAGCGTGTAGGAATCATCGTCGCCCGTGGTCATCCTGACGTTGCCCCCCTCATACTCAAATACCGTTTTGGAGCCATTGGAGTGCTCGTAGGTGGCCTTGTCGGCATGGGCCAGGGGCGCGCTCACGGCCACGGCAGCGGCCAACAGGGTGCTTTTAAACAGGTTTTTGGGGGACATAGTTCTCTCCTTGATCGTCCAGTCGTCCAGCCCTCCCTCCGTCCTGTTACCGCTTGGGCGGGCGGGGCCATAAAGAGTGATCACAACAAGCGGGGTCTCGCGCCCCACAGGGGCCGGCCCGAGGGCGCGACTACCTTCGGCGAAAGAGGGTGCAAGGGCCGCCGGGCAACCGCAATAACCCCTTGGGGTAGGTTGTGAATTTCACCAATTCAGCACCGCGACCGGGTGGTACTGCCAAAGGCGGCTGCAAGGGGTCATAATGACGCCCCACAAACGCGCTATATCTATTGCTACAGGGAAGTCGTCATGAGAAATCGCCTTTATTTAGCCGGTGCACTGGCTGTGCTGGGGTTGCTGGGCTGCGCCGAGAAGGAATCGCCAGTGACTGAAGCCACCACCAACCCGGAACAAGACACCACCATGGTCACCAGTGATAACCCCTTCTTTGCCCCCAGTGAGCTGCAGTTCGGCTATCCCCGCTTTGACCTGATCAAAAATGAACACTACGAACCGGCCATGGTGCAGGGCATGGTGGAGCAGCGGGCGGAAATCGACGCCATAGCGAGCAATCCGGACGCCCCCACCTTTGACAATACCCTGGCCGCAATGGAGCGATCCGGGCAATTGCTGGATCGCTCGGCCCGGGTGTTCTTCGGCCTGTCCTCGGCCCACACCAATGATGAGATCGAGGCGATACAGGTGCGCATTTCGCCCCAGTTCGCCGAGCATCAGGACGCCATCCTGCTGAACCAGGCATTGTTCGCCCGGGTGCAGACCCTGCACAGCCAGCGGGCAGACCTGGGTCTGGATGCGGAGTCACTGCGCTTGCTGGAAGAGACCTACAAGGATTTTGTGCGTGCCGGGGCACTCCTCGATGAGACCGGTCAGGCGCGCATGCGTGAAATCAACACCGAACTGGCGAGCCTGCAGACCGCCTTTCGCCAGAACGTACTGGCGGAGGTCAACGACCGGGCTGTTGTTGTCGATGATCCCAAGCTGCTGGACGGTCTGTCCGAGGGCGAGATAGCAGCCGCCAAAGAGGCGGCCGTCGCCCGGGAGCTGGAGAACAGCTGGGTGATCCCGCTGTTGAACACCTCGGGCCAGCCGGCGCTGGCGTCATTGACGGATCGGGGTTTGCGGCAGCGAATCTTCGGGGCCTCGGTGGGGCGGGGTTCCTCGGGCGGTGACTACGACAACCGCCAGATCATTGCAGACATCATGAAGTTGCGTGCCGAAAGAGCCCAACTGCTGGGCTATGCCAACCATGCCGCTTTCAGCCTGGATAACCAGACCGCGAAGACCACAGACGCGGTCAACGACAGGCTGGAAGGGCTGGCGCCGGTTGCGGTGGCCAATGCCCGGGTAGAAGCCCAGGCATTACAGGCGCTTATCGATGCCGAAGGTGGCGACTTTGAGCTGGCGGCCTGGGACTGGGCCTACTACACCGAGAAACTCAGGGCCCAGCAGTACGCCTTTGACGAATCCGAGTTAAAGCCCTATTTCGAGCTGGATAATGTCCTGGTGAAAGGTGTGTTCTACGCCGCTGAAAAGCTCTACGGCATTACCTTTACCCAGCGTGAGGACCTTCCCACCTACCACGAGACCGTGCGGGTATGGGAGGTGCGCAATGCCGACGGCTCGGTTTTGGCCCTGTTTATCGAAGACATGTACGCCCGGCCCTCCAAGCGCGGTGGTGCCTGGGCCATGTCCTATGTGTCCCAGTCAGACCTGATGGGCACCCGACCGGTGTCCGCGAATCACCTCAACATCCCCCGGCCCCCCGAGGGCGAACCGACGCTGTTGACCTGGGATGAGGTGACCACACTGTTCCATGAATTCGGTCACGCCCTGCATGCCATGTTCGCCGACGTGCAGTACCCCAGCAGTCTGTCCACGCCCAGGGATTTTGTTGAGTACCCCTCCCAGGTGAACGAGATGTGGGCCGACTGGCCCGAGGTGCTGGCCAATTACGCGGTGCACTACGAAACCGGCGAGCCGTTGCCCACTGAGTTACTGGAAAAGGTCTCTGCAACGGCCCTGTTCAACGAGGGTTTCCGTTCCACCGAATACCTGGCGGCCTCCCTGCTGGACCAGGCCTGGCATCAACGCACGGTTGAGGAACTGCCGGATGCCGACGGTGTGCTGGATTTTGAGGCAGCGGCCCTGGCCAAGGCGGGTGCGGCCTTTGACGCCGTGCCACCCCGTTATCGAACTACCTACTTTTCCCATATTGTGGGCGGCTACTCGGCGGGTTATTACTCCTATATCTGGAGTGAGGTGCTGGACGCTGACACGGTGGAGTGGTTCAAGGAGAACGGCGGCCTGCGCCGTGACAACGGGGATCACTTCAGGGCCACACTGCTGTCCCGGGGTGGGGCAGAGGATGCCATGCAGCTGTACCGCAATTTCCGAGGTCGGGATGCCGAACTGGAACCACTGCTGAAGCGCCGGGGCCTGACCGCCGGAGGCAATTGAGGGCGCGGCTCATTGCGTCCGTTGCGTCGGGATTAACGGCGGCGGGTTGGTGGTACGCCAGCCACCGCCAGCCCGGCGTGTTTATTGCCCCAGTTCAGACTCCACTTCGACCACGGTAAATGACACGGTCTTGCCGCGGTCAAACAGCCGCTCCTCGTCGGCAATAATTTCAGCCTGTGCCTCCGGCGTGGCCATGACCGCCATGGCCTCCTGAAGCACCCCCTGGTCCGGGAACCAGACCTCCATCAGTACATCGAAATCCGGGCTGCTGCCGTATTGGGTGGCCGGGTCCTCGGGGCAGACATAGCGGCGCAGGTAGCGACACGCCCGGCCCGTCAGGTATTTCTCCCCCAACTGGCGGTGGTGCTCCTCGTAATACTGTCGGAACTCATCACGGTTGAGCCCCTCTCTTTTGCTCAACAGGGTAATGACTTTGATCATGGCGCGGTCATCCGTAGCGATAGGGGAGATTGCTGCCCTGGACTGCTCGGGGTGGTGGCCGCTGACCACCGTGCTGGTCCCCAGCCAGTGGAGTGCAGGCGGTGTTTGTTTGGGACCCGCATTATCGCGCCGGGCCCAGCGACCCTGTGGCGCAGTTCCTGCCCGCTCGGGCAGTGTTCAGCCAACGTCAGCCACCGCCGGGAAGCGAATGTAGTGATTCACCAGGGTCATCGCTCGTTCGTCCGGCGTCTTGCCCGTTAGCTCGCCAGCGTCCTCAGCCTTCAGGTGGTCGGCGAAACGCGCCAGCACCGTGGGTATATCGAGCCTGTCCTCGCCACTGCGCCAGAGTTCATGCTGGGTCGCGTCGGCGAAGCAGTAACCTTTCCAGGATATCGAGTAGCGCAGGTCCTCCCAGGTGTATTCGGCCAGCACATCGTCTGCCTGCCGGAGCAGCCAATGCTCGCCGCTGCGAAACTCCAGTCGCGTCTCCCGGGTGATGGGAGGTAGCGCCTGGCTGGCGGTGCTGACCCGTTCAACCCCATGGAAGGCGGAGTCTGTGTCCAGCAGGATGGCAGTGTTGTGATCCGCCGCCACCGATTCCCTGGGGCTTTCGGGGCCGTCGGGATAAAAAGTGAAAGCGCCACCCCGGGCGGCGCCAAACCAGGAAACACAGGTCAGAATGGGGACGCGCCAGTCCTCGAACAGTCCGGAATGATGCATGCAAACCAGCAACCACTGGGGCGCGTTGAGGCGGTTCAAGCCCCTGAACTCGGGCACGTCGGTGTGAATGGCCAGTTCCTGACCGGGTATCAGCAGATTCGCATAAACGATGGCCGGTACCACATAGTCTGAGCCACCCATTTCACGGGCCCAGTTCAGCAGGGGTTCGTTGTCCATGAAGGGCTTGATCTCAGGCACTCTCATGTCGGTACCGTAAGCATAGGTCTCACGAAAATAGTTGGTTCGGCTGGCCGATCGGGCGGGGGTGTCCGTGTTCCCGGTGCCGTCAAGCCCCCTGGCGACGTAGTGCTGACCGACATCGAATCGTTGGGGCAGGTCCTCCCCCAGGCCCTCGGAGGTGCCCTCATCGGCGTAGGTTCCAAAACTGCCAAAGGATTCGGCCACCCGGAACATGTGTTCGGCCTCCCGGGGCTGGAGAAAGGGATCGAAGCGTTGGTAGCTGTGGCTCATGGCAAGTCCTTTGGGTCGACCTCTGGGCTGCTGGTATCTGCTGCCTGTTGTTCCCGGGCCAGCCGCTCCCCCCGGCGGCGTAATTTGTCCGCCAGGTTCAGCCCCACATCGGGTAATGACCAGGGACAGACCGCAATACAGATGGCACAGCCGGAAGTCTCGGCGAAATAGGGTATGCAGCGGTCAAAATCGACGTACCATTTTTCTACACCGCGAACCATTTTCTTGTCGGGTGCAATGGCCTCGGGCGGACAGGCGTTTTCGCAGACTCGGCAGCGACTGCAAAAATCATCGATGCCAAATTCCCTGGCTGGGGTGTGGGCCAGGGGCGCATCGGTCAGCACCGCTGACAACCGGAAGGCCGAACCGAATTCAGGGTTGATGATGGAGCCGTGCTTGCCCAGTTCTCCGAAGCCACAGGCGATGGCGGGGGGGATCATCAGGATCTTGCCGGTCATGGGACCGGTGACCGCGTCTGCCTGGTAACCCTGCTGCCGCAGCCAGCCGGCGACCTTCTTGGCGGCAGCGGCGGCGCGAAGGTACTGCCGGGTAACGTCTTTGCCCCCTTGCAATGCGGGCACATGGCGCAGTTCTTCGTAGTCGTGTTGCACGCCCAGCATGACGATGTTGGGCAGGCAGGCTTCTTCATGATCGAACACCCAAGAGGGGTCCAGGGCGGTCACCCCGGTCATTTCACAGTCGCCGGCGTCAACGAATTGCTGCAGTTCCCCGGTCCACTCACTGGGGCTTCGGGCCTGTTGGTCGGGCGCCACAGCCGGAAGTTCCGTGGCTACGACCTCGCGCCTGCGGGTTCGCAGTTCCAGCATTTCGTCATCGGGCTGTTCCCGGGCGTAGAACCATTTTTGCGCTTCCCCGAACACGGTGGTGTCCGGGTCGGGCGCCCACCACACCATAGACGGACGACGGGAGGTGGTTTCATGGAGACCGTTAACCCGGTTACCGTTGTAGTCCCTGAGCCGTTCGACAAAGTCGGGGTCGGGAGTAAAGGGCTCGCGTTTTTTCTTCGGCATAACCCACCCAGGTGCTGGTAGAGCGTTCTAGCCTAGACCCAGGGCAGCTGTTTGACCAGCGCTGGTGGCGGTTCTACAGCGGGCGTGGAGGGTTCTGTTGCGGTGGCGCTTGCAGCGGCGGCAAAGATTCAGCGGTCAGGCCATCACCATTAGTTCGGCCTGGCATTGCTGCGCCGTGCGGTAGTGCTGTGGGGGCTGGAAGCCCAGTTCATTGCGCACACGCTCCAGTGGCTGCGCCAGCCGCTGCTCCCAGGGGATGGCCGGCATCCAGGCGGCCTGCTGACCCAGCTGACGGCCCTCGTCCAGCAACTGATCAATGTCGAGGTCGGGCATTTCTTTACGATACTTCCGCCTGGCCATGCGAATAATGAAGTCGATGCCCCGGTTGGGAACCTGGGTGGTCATAAAGGCCAGCAGGCTGAGCTCTCCCACGGGGTCGCGACCATAGCCTGTCATCACATGCTGCAGGTCGTGGATATCCCGGAGTCGATCGGCGGTCCAGCGTTCATCCTCACTAAAGCCGCTGTAATCCCTGGCCACTTTGCTGGACGCTATCAGTCCGTCGGCGGAAAGGTTCTCCCCGTGCACAAAGTTGTAATAGGCCCGGCCGATGGAACCCTCGGGCATGGCTGCCAACAGCGCCCGGTCGTTCAGATGCTGGACAATATCGGGTTTGCTGGCCAGCAGCGCGCTGCCCTGGGCATCGGCGCGCAGTCGTTTGACCGGCCGGCTGATGGTGTCTCCGCTCAGTGATTCAATGATCTGAAACACCTGGCTGGTGTCATCGGGGTCCCGCAGCAGTCGATGCATGGCGACCGCAGCCGTTAGCGGTTTTATCCGGTTGCGCAGCAGAAAGCGGTGGATAGGATTCATCGGTTACCCAGGTTCTCAGGCACTTGAGGGTAACGGTCTACGATGCTGACTTCAACGCGGATTGGGGGTCGTATAACGCGACGGGACGGGGGTGTAATCCGGGCGGTTGTGCCCCAAGGCTGCCTGCTACGGGGTTGTCCTGCCCCCTATCCCCCGGACGGGATTGTGGTGGTGCCATCGTCCGGCTTCGTCCCGGGCTGTGCGCACCACGGGCAGTCCGCGAGCCCACTGCCCAAAAATCAGCGCAGCGACAGACGGCTGCCTTGCGATTTTCAGGTGGGCAGGGCAGGGTACGGTTTTTTACCCAGCGGATAACCATGAGCGAAGCGACAGAAAAGCATTACCGGGCCTGCCATCTTTGTGAAGCTATTTGTGGCGTCGTCATCGAAACCCAGGGGGATAAGGTGGTGTCCATCAAGGGCGATCCCGATGACCCCCTGAGTCGCGGCCATATATGCCCCAAGGCAGTGGCCCTGCAGGATATCCACGAAGACCCCGATCGCCTGCGCAAACCGGTACGGCGCGTTCGCGGTAGCAGCGGGCAATATGAGCACCAGGAAATTGACTGGCCGGAGGCGTTGGATCTGGCCGCCGCAGGGCTGGTTGACACCATCCAGCGCCATGGGGTGGATGCGGTGGGCATTTATATGGGGAATCCCAGTGTCCACAACTACGGCATGTTGACGCACCAGAGTGCCCTGTTCAGGCACGTGAGAACCCGCAATCGCTTCTCCGCAACCTCGGTGGATCAATTACCCCACCATCTCGTCTCCCTTTGGTTGTTCGGGCACAAGCTGCTGTTCCCCATTCCCGACATCGACAGGACCGATTACTTTTTGATGTTGGGGGCCAACCCCGTGGCATCCAATGGCAGCATTTGGACCGTGCCCGACGTGCGCAAGCGCATCAAATCCCTGACCGGGCGGGGCGGCAAACTGGTGGTGATCGATCCGCGACGAACCGAAACAGCGGAGCTGGCCACTGACTATCATCCGGTGCGGCCCGGAACCGATGCCGCGCTGTTGCTGGCCATGATCCACGTGCTGTACCGGGATGGACTGATTCAACTGCGTCAGCTCGAAACCATAGTGGACGGGGTCGAGGCCGTGGGCGCTGCGGTCGCCAACCTGACCCCCGAGTGGGCTGCAGCACACACCGGGATGTCCGTCGAAGTCATTGAGTCCCTGGCCCATGACTTCGCGGCTGCGGACCGGGCTATCTGTTATGGCCGCATGGGCGTATCCACCCAGCGCTTCGGCGCCCTGTGCCAGTGGGCGATCCAGGTCCTCAACATACTCACAGGCAACCTGGACCGGGAGGGCGGTAGCCTGTTCACCCTGCCTGCGGTTGATCAGGTCATGGGGGTCGGCCCCGGCGGTTTTGATCGCCACCGCAGCCGGGTTCGTGGCTTACCCGAATTTGATCGCGAACTGCCCGTGGCCTGCCTGGCCGAGGAGATCACCACCCCGGGTGAGGGGCAGATTCGTACCTTGTTTACCGGCGCTGGCAACCCGGTGCTGTCGACCCCGGCGGGGGAGGACCTGGATGAGGCTCTGGAGCAGCTCGACTTCATGGTGTCCCTGGACCCCTGGATCAACGAAACCACACGGCACGCCGACGTCATCCTGCCCCCCACCTCGCCACTGGAACACGATCACTACGACCTCGCTTTCCATGTGAACGCCCTGCGCAACACCACGCGCTACAACGAGGCGGTGTTCGACAAGCCAGAAGGCGCCCTGCATGACTGGGAGATTTTCGAGGCCCTGGGTCAGCGAGTCGCTGCGGCCCTGGAGCTGGAGGCCAGACCTTCCATGCCACCCCACAGCATTATTGATCTCGGACTCAGGGCCGGCCCCTACGGGGACGGGACGGAAGACGGCCTCAACCTGGAAACACTGCGGGCGCAGCCGTCGGGTATCGATCTTGGTCCCCTCAAACCCCAGCTGCCCCAGCGCCTGAGAACCCCCGAGCAACGCATCGATATCGCCCAGTCCCAGGTGCTGTCCGACGTTGAGCGCTTGCTTGCGCAACTGGGTGACGCGGGCTCGGGTTACCGGCTGATTGGCCGCCGACACGTTCGGGACTGCAATTCCTGGATGCACAATTTTACGCGTCTGGTGAAGGGCCCCGGGCGTTGCACCCTGCAGGTGAATCCGGATGATGCCCGGCGCGAGGGTTGGAACAGCGGTGCCCAGGTCAGGATTTCCAGTCGCGGTGGCTCGCTACAGGCCGAGCTTGAGGTGACGGATGACATGATGCCGGGTGTGGTGAGCTTACCCCACGGTTATGGGCACGGTCGGGCCGGGGTCAAAACCACGGTTGCCAACAACCATCCGGGGGTCAGTTGCAACACCATCACGGAAGCGGACTACCTGGATGAATTGAGTGGCAACGCCGCGCTCAATGGTGTCCAGGTCACCATTACCGCGGCATAGGGCGGCCACAGGACCTGGGCCTGCTGTCAGCGCACCCCCAGCGCGCCGGGGCCGGGTAGGGCTATTGTTGTCCCAGCGGTAATGCTATCCGGCTGCCGCCCGTTTTACCGGCGATGCCATGGAAAAGCCTCCCTGCGCGCGGAACGGGATATACTACGCCCATGGACAGTTCATCCAAGGACATGGGTGCGGATTTGATCCCTGTGAAGCAGGTGTCCAGTGGCGAAAAGTTCACCACGGACAAGGGCATCCGCGCCATCAAGGACGGCATCAAACGCAGTGCCACCAGTGCGCCGTCACTGGAGAAACCAGACTGGCTGCGGGTGCGCATTCAAAGTTCGCCCAAGTACGCGGAAGTGCGCGGCATTGTGCACGAGCATGATCTCGCCACCGTCTGTGAAGAAGCCAAGTGTCCCAATATCAGTGAGTGTTGGAGTGCCGGCACCGCAACCATCATGCTGATGGGGGATGTTTGCACCCGGGCCTGCCAGTTCTGTGCCGTTAACACGGGCAATCCAAAGGGCTGGCTGGACCCTGAAGAACCCGCAAAAACTGCGCGGGCCGTGCAGCTTATGGGGCTGGGTTATGTGGTGCTGACCTCGGTCAATCGTGATGACCTGGAGGATGGCGGTGCATCCCACTATGCCGAGGTGGTAAAAGCCGTAAAGACTCTGAACCCGGACACGGCGGTAGAGGCCCTGACCCCGGATTTTTTGGGAGACCGGTTGGCGGTTGAGGTGCTGCTGGACTCGGGGCTGGAGGTGTTTGCCCAGAATGTGGAGACGGTGCAGCGCTTGACACACCCGGTCAGGGACGCCCGAGCCGGGTACCGGCAGACCCTTGAGGTGCTTGCCCACGGTAAGCAGTATCGCCCTGATGTGCTCACCAAAACATCGCTGATGCTGGGTCTGGGCGAGTCCGAGGATGAAATCATCGAGTGCATGGACGACTGCCGTGCCCACGACATTGACGTGATCACGCTGGGGCAGTACCTGCAGCCAACCCGTCACCATTACCCGATTGCCCGGTACGTGACCCCGGATGAATTTGAGCACTACCGTCAACTGGGCCTTGAGCGGGGTTTCAGGGAAGTGGTGTCGGGTACGCTGGTGAGATCCAGTTACCGCGCCGAGCGGGTGCTGCAGGGCAATAATGTGGGGCTGGACGAATGACAGCCGCTGGGATTCGGAGCCTGCTGTACATCAGTGCTGTCCAATCCCAAAGTGGCGATGGTGTGCTGTCCCTGCAAAGCAGAATCAATATTGGGGTGCTCAGTCGGGACTTCGAGGTCTCCCTGGCTGTGGTGGGCCCTGTAACTGTAGAGGGCCTGCACCGACTGCGGGTGGATCTGGGGCCCGCCCGGGTGACCGGTGGCTTTGAAACCAGCAGTGCCGATAGGGATTGCGAGAGGGGGCTGCGCAAGCTGATGAAAGCGCGCTTTGGCGACACCAAGCTGAACGCCCGCCTGCAGACCACGATTCAGCGCAATGCCGAGGCGTTTGATGCAATTGTTGTCGATGGTCTTTTGTCCTGGCCCTATCGTCCCGTTGGCACCGACGTGCCGCTCGCCTTTATTCCCTATGGGCAGGGTATGGCAGCTGAAGGTGACGATGTCGCGGTTGCTGACAGCGACCTGCGAGATCCCTACCTGCTGGAGGTCTGTGATGAGGTCGATATGCTGTTCATCCGGCCCAGCCTCGCGTCGAAGCTCTCTGAGCGGGGGGTATCCATGCGCCGCCTGCAGTGCAGTTTCAGCCATCCCACTGGTGCCAGACCCACTTTGGCGGAGGTGGATTTCAATCTCACCGAACCCCGCATGGGTTTCACCGGTTATCTGGGTGACTCCGGCAACGTCGCCAGCCTCGAGTGGTTTCTTGAGGAGATATGGCCGGTGGCCCAGCGCGCCATACCGGGTGTGGAGTTTCACATCGTGGGTTCCGCCCCCTCATCGGACCTGCAGCAACGACTGGCCCGCATGTCCCGGGTGGTTCTCCATTGGAGTACCGATGACCGGCAACTTCTGGACCAGCGCTGCCGTGTGGTGGTCGAGCCTTTGCTGTTTGAAACCCATGTCGACGCCAAACTGGTTAACGCCATGGCCCGGGGTATACCGACAGTAACGACTCGCCATGCCACGCGGCGGGCCCATTTCAGGATGCGCTCGGGGGTGGTGGTTGCCGATAGCCGGGAAGACATGGTTGTCGCCATAAACCGCTTGATGTCAGACTCCGTGTTCTGGAAGCAGGCCGCGCGGGAGGGTATGGTCGCTGCCCGGGAGCAGTTGCCGCGTTTTGAGCTGGCCCATTGCATCCGACGTGAACTGAACCGCGCCAATCGCGCTGGCGTAGCTCCCTGACAGAAAGCCCATTGACCCCCGTGACGTGGATTTTTTAGCTATGGACCAGGAATTCCAGAGGGTTGGCCTGCTCGGAAGGCGAGAGCATCCCGGGGTTAACCAGATTGTTTCGGACCTGCTGACCCTGCTCGACGCCCGGGGGGTGGACGTGGTTCTGGAAGATCGTCTTGCAACCCTGTCCCATTTCGAAAAACGCGCCATGCAGCCCAGGGACATTATCGGCAAGAGCGTTGATCTCGCGGTGGTTATTGGCGGTGACGGATCACTGCTCAGCGCGGCCCGGACCCTGGTCAGACACAATACCCCGGTTATCGGCATCAACAGGGGCCGGTTGGGCTTTCTGACCGACGTAAGTCCGGATGACCTCATGGCCCAGGTAACCGCGGTGCTCGATGGCGACTATGCCCGTGACTCCCGCTTTCTTCTCGATGCCCAAGTCATTCGCGATGGCGTTGCGATTGGTGAGGCGGAGGCCCTGAATGATGTTGTGGTCAATTCCGGTACCTCGGCACAGATGATCGAGTTCGAATTGACCATCGATGGCGAGTTTGTCTACCGCATGAATGCCGATGGCCTGATCCTGGCTACACCGACCGGCTCAACGGCATATTCCATGTCCGGGGGTGGCCCGATCATGAACCCGTCACTGGATGCGGTGGTGCTGGTGCCCATGTTCTCCCACTCGCTGACCAGTCGGCCCATAGTGGTGCACGGCGATTCACAGATCCGGCTGGATATTGTCTCTCGCAATCAGATCAACCCGTTGGTGACCTGTGATGGCCAGGTGTCGCTCACTGCTTTGCCGGGTGACTCGGTGCTGGTCAGCAAGAAGGCTGAAAAACTGACTCTGCTGCATCCCCCGGGACACAGTTTTTATGCCAGTTGTCGGGACAAGCTGCGTTGGTCGGATGCGCTTACCCAATAAAATCAAGCGAGCCCCTGTCTCGTTTTCCCTGGTGGCCCTGAGCAGTGTGGTATTCCTGTGTCTGAAGGAATTGGGGCTCTACGGTCCGATCCTGCAGCTCTTTAATTTTGTACCGCTGGAACTGACCTCCCGCGGGGGTCAGTTGGGTCAGCCAGGGGAGGATTGGTGGCGCTTTGTAACCCCGACACTGCTGCACTTCAGCTGGATGCATGTGGTTTTCAATTGCCTGTGGATTTGGGAGTTTGGCCGCCGCATTGAAGCAAGTCTGGGGTCCCTCAACCTCATGGGTCTGTACCTGACGTCGGCGGTGTTCTCCAACAGCCTGCAGTACTTCGCCTCGGGCCCCTCCATCTTTGGTGGCATGTCGGGTGTGGTGTATG
>JAAXJC010000145.1 GCA_012270045.1 Luminiphilus sp. | reverse complement strand
TTCTCGTTGTGGATGATCAACTGGATGCCCTCAGGTTGCCCCGGGCAGTGAGTATCTTTGTTACGGCCGCCCTTGTTGTCGTTCTGTCGCTGGCGGTGGCAGGCCTGATGCCCCTGATCAAGGGGCTGGGGTTTCTCTTGGTGGCTATGCTGGTGTTGGGTGTTGTCAACGGCGCCGACCTCAGGCGGCGCTTTCCCTTTGAGATGTGGATCATCATCGCCTCAGCCCTGACCGTTGCCCAGGCGCTGCAGGACACGGGTGCCGTGGCTGCGGGTGCAAGCTGGGCCGCACCACTGTTGGCCGATGTCGACCCGCTGTGGACGCTGGTGGGGCTCTACCTGTTGACGGTGCTTCTGACCGAGATGATGACCAACAATGCGGCGGCGGCATTGATGTTCCCATTGGGATGGACCCTGGCACTGTCCAGTGGTGCCAATGCCATGCCCTTCGTGATGGCGATTGCGTTTGGCGCCAGTGCCTCTTTCCTGACACCCTTTGGCTACACCACCAACCTGATGGTCCAGAACATAGGTGGCTACGATCGCCAGGATTATTTCCGTGCTGGCCTGCCGGTCACACTCGCCTACAGCACGGTGGTGCTGCTGCTATTGCCCCGGGTTTTTCCGCTTTGAATATCCAGCGGCTGGCCCGTTGGACGGGTCCCGGTTAGATGCGCTCCAGGTGGTCGAAGTAGGGCAGGTAGGACCGTTTGATATCCGCGTTTTCACCCTCTCCTCCCTCGGTAGCATCGGCTCCCAGGGACTGAAGCTTGTAATGCATCCGTATGCCCGCAAATGGTGGGCAGTCATAGGCGTAGTCGTTACCCCAGGGATCAAGCGGCACCGCCTGAATGTAGCCACCTTCCGGGAAATTGAGTGGAGGGTTGCCAAAAGGAGAAGGTTCTACCAAGGCCTGCAGGCCCTGTTCCGTCACAGGAAAGTTCCGGTTGTCCTCCTCGTACTGAAGCAATAGGTCGGAGAGCATTCGAAAGTCGTTCAAAATTGAGTCGATTTGGTCTTTTTGTTGCTCGTAATCGATGGATAAAGCCTGATTTAGGGCGGCCAGGGGATCGTCGCTGCAATAAATGGCCAGATCCAGTTTGTTGGGCCGGAGGTCTGCCACAGTATCCACCACTACAAACTCTTTGTAGACGGGAAACCCCTGGAAGTCCCGGTCCAGGTACTTGCCGCAGGTGACGTTGCCAGGGTAGCTGGCCATATCCTTGTACGTTTTGGACGTAGAACGCAGCGATTCATTCATCACCTGGGTGGCCTTTTCTTCATTGGAGGTACAGGCTGTCAGATGACCCAGAAGGGCGGTGAGAAGGAGGGCTGCTGTGAGGCGCGACATTTAAAGGTTCCAAGGATGATATAGGAGCGTGAGGTCGGGAATATGGGGATGTGAGCCGGGAAAATCAAGTAACCATTGCGGTTTGGGGCGGACAGATCAATGGGTCTTTGGCCACCGTGTGTGCCCGCGGATCGCACCTGGCAATCGCAAAGCTGAATCGACCGGGCACCAGATCGCGGGGCACTGCCGCGCTCTGCGTCAGACTGGAGCCCAGATGGTTTTCAGCCCGCCCTTGGCCGATCGCCAGGGATAGGGCGTTACTCAGGCCAGCTTATCCCCTGCATGGATCGCTCCTTGGGGCGTGCCGCTGCAGGGCGGGCTGTTGCTGCTGTTTCTGTATACTCCAGCCCATGGAAGATTCTGACCACAGCCCGGTAGGCCCGTCTCCGACTCGCCCCAGTGATGTTCTTCTGTCCGAGGAACGCGCGGCGCTGCGCAGGCGCAGCGATTGGATGGGGGGCTGGCTGGTAGCCCGCACCTGGTTGCAAATTTTCGTTCTCCTGGGATTGGCGGGAATGTATCCCGGGGTGCTCACAATCATCCTGGTCCTGGTGCTGCTGCCCGGCAGACAGCTTGGCCTTGCCGTGCTTATGCATGAGGCGGGGCATGGCACCCTGTTCGCCAGTGACCGACTCAACAAAACGATTGGTCAGTGGCTGTGCGCATTGCCCACCCTTGGTGATCTCCCCAGTTATGCGGCGGGCCACCTTGAACATCACCGCAAGGCGGGCACCCATGAAGATCCGGATTTGCCGAATTACGCGAGTTACCCGGTTTCAAGGGAGAGCTTCCGCCGCAAGGTATTCCGTGATCTGTCTGGCCAGACCGGAATGAAGCTTCTTGGCAGTCTGGTTCGTGGTGGCCCGGGTAACATGGACCGAGGCGCGGTATCTGGCGATCATTTGCTCACCCGTCAGCTGCTGGTACAGGCGGCCCTCTTTGCCATTCTGTTCATGCTTGGCTGGGGTTGGACCTGGCTGCTCTGGTTCGCTACGTTCATGACCACCTATATGTTGGTCATCAGGCTGCGGCAGATCGCCGAGCATGCGGTGGTGCCCGATCTGTACCACCCCGATCCCCGCCAAAACACCCGCACGGTAGCCGCGCCGGGTTGGCAGCGGTTCCTGCTGGCTCCGAATTTCGTCAATTTTCATATGGAGCACCATTTCATGGCGAGTGTTCCCTGCTACCGTCTTCCCCATCTACGCCGGCTGCTGCGTGCTCGCGGTTATCTGCAGGGGGTGCCTGAGTGTGCAAGCTACGCAGAGGTACTGGCCGGGGTGCTGCGATCAAACCCATCAAAAGTCACCTGAGAGCGTCAGCTCTGAGCACGGCATGAAATTGGCCCAATCCGGGCTGTCAGTAGCATCTCCTTCGACCTAGATTAGCGCTTACGGGGGCTGGCTGAGGCAAGTCTCAGTGGCATCCGATCGACACTGACAAGGAGAGTCTTATGAAACAAAGCGTCATTCCACTCGTTACCGCCATGGTGCTCATGGGGCCGCTGAAAGGGACGGCTGACACGCTGCCAATGCCTTTGGATGTGCCCAAACCATTTCCCAATATCTACGACCTGCCAATGAACGAACTGGACCCGATCGCCATGGAGAGTACCCGGGGCGGACTGGGGCCGCTGGCGATCGCGCTGGGTATTGCCGGTGTGGACCTGGCCCTCATGGGTTTTTTCTGGGGGGTTTACGTCCCCTATTACGCCCCCTCCGAACCGGGCTACTACACCGAAGCACCCTGAGTATCCCGGCAGCAGAAACGCACTCAGGTTTATACATGGGAGCCCGCCAACCTCATCACAAACCCGGCTCCGGGCTGGCGACCCGGAGACCGCCAGTGCCAGGTTTGGCTCTGGCGCTCCTCACGGCCAGCTGTCCCGCGGCCCCGTGGCCTGTCGGTGCGTCCATCAAGACCGAAGTATCCATCACAGCCGTTGCGTCTCAATGGCCGGTGGCCATAGCAGCGCGCAATGATTGTGGCACCCGGTCTGTCGCCTTTGCCCTGGCCCTTTTTGGGGTGGGCACGACCCTGGCCGATCTGGAGGCACTACTGGCTCATCGATACGCCCGAACCGACGGCCGGCCGACCGGGGAGGGCTACTCTCTGGCGGAGCTCAAACGTTTGATTCAGCACCACGGGTTGCAGTCCCGGGGCGGCCGTTTAGACGCTGTGAGCCTGCGCCGTTGGAGCGGCCCCGCCATCCTGCGTTTAACGGGTAGTCAGGGCGGTCATTTTGTCGTCCTGTTGTCCTGGTCTGATGATGGCAAAGCCATCCTCTACGACCCCACCCAGGGCCAGTTGCAGGTCCCTGAGCCGGGACTCATGACCCGTTGGCTTGGCATCGATGGTCAGGGGGTGGCACTGTTGATACAGCCACCCGAGCCCGGCGAGGGCTTGCCGTTAACCACTTGATCAAGGCAATTCGTGCAGTTCAAGGCCAAGATCAGCGATGAGCCCGGCCTCGCGCTTTGCGGTTTGCGCATTGGTTATGACCGCCGTACTTGACTCCACATTGGTCAGGTAATGTCCCGCCACCCGGTACAAGTCGTCTAAGGTAGTGTTGATCACCCCCTGGCGAAACGCGGCACGGTGCTCGGCGTTTCGGCCAAACAGGGATTCCTGGAAATGCTTGCGCGCCTCTCCTGCTGGAGACCCCGGTTTATCGATGCTGCCGATCACGCCCAGGATGGCTTCCTCCAGGGCACTACCGTCGTGACGGTTGTCGAGAAACCAAGTAATGGCGGCATCAAAATCATCCAGGGTTTCGCCAAAGCGGGGATCGCGATAGGAAAAGAATCGGAACGCGCCAATATTGGCGTCGTGACTGGCGCCGCCGCCGTAGGCCCCGCCCTGTTCCCGGATAGTCCGGTGCAGGAAACCGTTCCTGAGCAGCGCAGACAGTACGGTGAGTGCCGGGGCATCATCGTGGCCAGCGGGCACTGTGCTGTAGGCCCGGGCACAGAAGTTGACCTGGGTGTTGGTGACCCAGAGTTGGCGTCGGTGCTCGCGCACAGCGAGGGGCTGCCAGCAAGGGCCGGCTGACGTTCCTTGCCAATCCCGGCTGGCGGCCACTGCAAGCGCCGCGGCCGGCTCCAGATTGCCTTCATCAGCAATGACGGCAATTTTACTGCCCCCTGCGCCCAGCACCCGTTGATGCAAGCCCGACAGTGAGGTCATCAAGCCTTGTAACTGGCTGTCTGAGGACAGGCCATCGTCCAGTTCCCTGATGGCCCTGATACCACCCAACCCCGCCTGGTCGTGGGCCCGTTTGGCGAGGGGGCTCATGCCGGCGCTGGCCGCAGCCATCGCGAGGCTGTGACCACTTCCGGTGATCGACTGGTCCCGCCGGGCACGAATCTGGCTGACCAGTTCACGTATGCGCGGGCCCTCGTCAAAGCGGCTATCGGCCAGGATATCTTCCATCAGCGACACCTGACCCTGGGACCGATTCGCCAGGGCTTTTGAGGACAGCAGGAACCAGGCGCTGCAATCCTGTACATCATCCCGTGAACCGCGAGTCAGCACGGTTGCGCCCAGGGATCCGACCGTGGCTGACTGGCGGTCCTGGGTCTTTAAGTAGTCATCCTCGCCACAACCCAATTCACCCATCAGGCCGGTCATCATGGGTAGCAGCGCCATTTCGTCTTCGTTGAGGTCTGGCAGGGGCCTCACCCACTGCTGGTAGACCAAGCCGTTGGTGCCGGTCTGGTATTGCCACAGTTCCTGACCGCCGTTGTTAGCTACCACGGGTGTCGGCTCCGTCACCGTCTCTGGTATATCTTTGAGAGTCACTTTCGGCAGTATGTCCGGGTCATCCTCCAGTCCCTGTCGTTCCCGCAGCTTCTCGGCCAGGTCCAGGATTTCGGCTCGTCCGGTGTCATCAAGGGAGGCCGCCAATGTCTGCAGACGCGACTCTTCATCCTGTTCCCTTGCTTCGGTGAGCCCAGCGTCAGGGGCAAGGGTCAAGGTGACCCTGTGGGGGTTGTCCAGCAGGAGTTCCTTAATCAGCCCGGGTACGTACTGGGGATCCTGGCTCCGTTCCCGAATAATCGCGAGCACGGGGTCCAGGTCCAGGGATGCGAGAGCATCACCGTCGTGGATTGCCGCGCCAAGCACGCGCAGCATCAGGTTGAGGCCGTAGGGCATACCGTCGCCGGTCAACTCCCGCTGTTGCAATTCGATTTGGTGCAAAATGGCTTCAAGCCGATCAGGGGCTATCCCTTTCTCCGCGACGTCCCGGATAACGTCCAGTGTGGCGGTTTCAAATGCTTCCAGGTGTTCAGGGTCACTGCCCTCGATGCCGCAGCAAAAGACCATTTCCCGCATGGATTCCTCAACGCCACAGAGCGGGGAAGGCGCGGTGCCCAACTCGGTGGTCTCCAGAAACTGCATCAGTGGTGAAGCGCTGTTCTCCATCAGCACCGCCGCCAGTACCTGTGCTTCAAGCATGGCGGTCAGATCGGCGCTCTCGCCCAATTTCCAACCCAGTACGTGATGGGTTTTGCCTTTGACCCCCTGCTCGCCGTCGACAGGGTAGGGGTGGCTGGCCCTGAGTGGGGCGGCAAAACTTTTTTCCAGGGACACTTCGATGCGGTCTTCAGACCTCTGGAAACGCTGCAAAACAGCCTGTTCAAAATGCCGTTGGTGCTGCTCGGCCGGTATGTCGCCAAAGGTGAGGAAAACGGCATTGCTGGGGTGGTAATGCCGCGCATAAAAATCCCGCAGGCCCTGATAGCTCAGATCCGGGATCGACTCGGGGGCGCCGCCGCTGTTGAAGTGATAGGTGTTGGTCGGGAACAGTTCAAAGCACAGGCGATCCCACAATGTTGCCGAGACCGATGACATGGCCCCTTTCATTTCATTGAAAACAACACCCTTGTAGACCAGCCCGGAGTCCGGGCTGTCGGGGTCATTGAATTCAACCCGGTGACCTTCCTGGGCAAAATCGAGGGGATCGATGCGTGAAAAGAACACCGCATCGAGATAGACCGACATGAGATTGCTGAAGTCTTTTTTGTTCTGGGATGCAAAGGGATAGGCGGTCCTGGCTGAGCTGGTGAAAGCGTTCATGAAGGTGTTGAGGGAGCGCCGCAGCATCATGAAAAATGGATCCCGAACCGGGTACTTCTCGCTGCCGCACAGTACCGTATGCTCCAGGATGTGGGCCACACCGGTGGAGTCCTCGGGTACCGTTTTGAGCGCGACCATGAAGACATTTTCGGGGTTGTCAGACTCGAGGTGCAGATGTCTCGCGCCAGTGCCGGGATGCACGAACTCTTCCATGGTCAGGTTCAGGGCGGGCACCGGGGTGCTCCGTTGCTTTTCAAAAGTCGACGTTTCCGTGGCTTGCTGGGTGTTGGGTTTCATGGGCGTTCCGAAGAAAAAAAGTAGTGGGCGGGCTGCCCCGCCGGGTAAGCCGGGTATTGTAGCCCGAAGCGGGTATCAGTGACGTGGTTCGAGTTTGATTTGGAACAATTTGGGCCAACGCTTCCCGGTCACCCAGATCGCTCCGGTTTCGGGATCCCGGGCAATGCCATTGAGCACATCGGTATCTTTGCGACGGTCGGACTCGGGCAGCAACCCATCCAGGGCGACTTCAGCCTCGACAATGCCGGTTTCAGGGTTGATCACCACAATAGTGTCGGTCATCCAGACATTGGCCCAGATTCTGCCGTCAATCCACTCCAATTCATTGAGGCGGTACACCGGGCGCCCGTTTTTCATGACCCGCAGGGGCGTCACCTGCCCCCCGGGTAGGGCAACCCGGTACAGCTGGTCGGAGCCGTTTGACAGCCAAAGGTTCCCCTCATTATGGGTAATGCCCCAGCCCTCACTGCCTATACGCCCGATACTCTCTATGGCCAGGCTGTCAGGGTTGAGGACCAGTAATTGATTCTCACGCCAGGTCAGGACGTACAGGCGATTGTCCACCAGGGTCAGGCCCTCGGCGAAGATACTGGCGGGCAGTGCCGCCTCCCGCAGCAGATTCATGCCGGGCCAGTCGTAGACCCGCACCGCTGACTCACCATACTGCCCTGAGCTGACAAACAGCTCCGAATCGATGATGTACAGGCCCTGGGTAAAATTGCGCCGCTCCATGGGCAACGAGCTTACTGCCACAGCCCTGTAGAGTTCTGGTCCCATGCTTGCCTTGTCCTCGGCTACGCAACAGGCGGTGACAAACAGGGAGCAGGCAATGAGCAGTTTTGATTTCACAGAGGATTACCCCGGATGATGGCCCGTTTCAGGAACCGGGCGGGTGCCAGCGCCTGCTGCAGAGCCCGGGGCACCGGGCTGGGTTCCTGAAACAATTCACTGGCAATGACCTCCGCTGCCAGGGGGGCGGCGGTCAGGCCCCGGGACCCCAACCCAGCCAGTACATAGAGCCCCGGTAGCGCGGGACAAGCCTTATCAATGATACGTGTTTTTCGGCTGCGCCACTCGGCGTAGCAGGTATTGAACGCCTCTCTGTCGGGTACCGGGCCGGCCACCGGCAAATAGTCCGCACTGGTACAGCGCAGGGCGACATGTCCCTGCAGGTGCTTCCCGTTGTCGGGAAAGCCGAGATCGGGCAGCAGGGCGTTGAGTTTCGCCAGATTCGCCGTGTGCTCTTCCGAACGCTGGTCCAGCCCCAGGTCATTGGGGCCGTAGCTGGCGCCCAGGCAGTGCATACCCTGTCGGGAAGGGGGCAGATAACCTTCGTGACAGAAGGCGGTTCCCAGGGTCGCGGAGGCCGGCGTGGCGGGTACATGGGTTGTCTGCCCGCGGATCGCTTGCAGCGGTAGCCAACGGGTCTCGGGCATACCGGTCAGGCCATGGGCAGTGCAGGCTATCAGGACCTGGCCATGGTAGGGGATCCCATCAGCGGTCGTTACCTGCCACCCCTGTGGCGTGCTTGCCACACCGCAGTCACCCAGGTGCTCATGCACCTTGATCAGCGGGTGTTGCAGGCGCTCCCGGCAAACTGCCCTGGGGTTCAGCCAGCATGCGTTGGCAAAATAAAGCGCCCGGCTGGTGACCTGCAGCCCCAGTCTGGCGCTTGCGGCGTCGGCAGACAAAACCGAGAAGGGCAGGTTGTCGCCAGAGATCTGGCTCAGGTAGTCAAGGGTCTCCGCATCATCCATGACCTGGAGGTAGCCGCAGGGGGCGCCATCCAGATCCTGATCCAGGGTTGTGCCTATCAGCTGCTGGTAGAGACGGCAGGCAAACAGGTAGCTGGCAAGGGCGAAGTCTGCCAACGGACTGTGTTTACGCGATGGACGGGTATAGGTCAGCCCCTGCAGGTTGCTCGAACCGCCATCGGCAACCGAGGCTCGCTCAAGCACCGTGACCGCCACTCCGCGTTCGGCCAGCGCCCGGGCAGTGAAGCTGCCGGCCAGACCTGCACCCAGTACCAGTGCTGATGTGGGCTTTGGACGTGGTGGAGCCAGGTCCCAGGGCGTGGTGTGAGACGCTCCGCTGCCAATGCTCGAGGGTGTGTAACGACCATGCAGTGACTCGCGCTTTGCGCCATAGCCCGGTCGTTTATTCACCTGAAAGCCGGCGTCCTCCAGCCCTCGGCGCACGGCACCGGCGGCGGTGAAGGTGGCGAAACGGGCGTCCGGAAGACTCAGCTCAGCCATCGCCCGGTACATGTCTCCAGACCATAGCCGGTGGTCCCGTGCGGGGGCAAAACCGTCGAGGAACCAGACATCAACAAGGCGTCGATTCCGGGATGCCAAATCCTGGAGCACATCGACGGCATCATCCCACCAGAGGTCCAGTGTCACGTCCCAGTCCGGCCATTGCAGGCGATGACAGCCCGGTACCGGCCCCGGCCAGTCCGCAAGAAGCCGATCGGCTAGGGACTGCTGCTCGGGCCACTTTGCCAGCGCCTGCTGCAGCTGCTGTCGGGTCATGGGCTGGGCTTCCAGTCCGATATAGTGCAGCCGGGCAGCAGCTTTACGGTCCGAGGCGGCGTCTCGCCAGGCCTGCAGTAACAGCAGGAAATTGAGTCCGGTGCCAAACCCCGTTTCAGCCACCACCAGCGACCCCGCCGACAGTTTTTCCCTGACCCCCGAGCCGTCAATGAAGACGTGCTGGCTCTCAGCCCTGCCATCGGCGGCCGAGTAGTAGATATCGTCAAACGACCGATGCCGTGGCACACCCTCCACCCAGTCCAGTTCAGGATGCTCAAGGGGTGACCAGGGTTGGTTGCTGCGGTCAAGCACGCTCATACGCCTCCCACCCGCGTAACTCCGTCACCTCAATAGGTCTTACCCCCGCCGCCACAACGCGTACAATACGGGTTTTTGCCAACGTTATTACCATGAACAAAGACAAGGTTTTAGAAGCCAACCAGCTGGCGACCATAGCAGCCAACCTGCTGCACCAGGGTATCCTCGAGGCCGATCGTACAACCGCCAAGCGCATCTTCAGGGAAGTGGAGGCGGGCCGAAAGGTAACCCTTACCAACCTGCGCATGGAGGACGGGGGCACCATCAGGATTGATCTGCTCCTGGATGCGCGCGCTTTTAACGGCACCCTCAATTTCTCGGCCTGGCGTGACGGGGTACTGGCCCTGGTCGCGCAACTTTCCGATGAGCTCAAGACTGAAAAACCCCTGCCGGTATTCAAGCCTCTGGAAGACCAGGACGGGATGCCCGACGGCGACCTCAATCTAAACCTTATCGGTTGTATCGGTGGCACCAGCCATGACGGAGTGGTCAACACCATTATGTTGGGCATTAGTCCGGACCCAGCCCAGCCTGTCGTCACCTTCAGCTTTGTGTATGTACCGCCGGGTCAATTCGCATCTGCTGAGGCTGAATCGGGGTCTTCCAGCAGCTGAACTGCCGGGGGGGGAATGACGGTTACCGTCTCCTTTTTGCCCGGAGCCATAACGGTTGCTTCGCCCCGTGCAACTTCTTTGTCGTTCTGGTTGCGGACAATGGTGGAGATGGTCAGCCACGGCTTGCTGCTGTGCTTGTCGGTGATTTCCAGGGCCACGGTCAGGGTATCCCCCAGGGTCACGGGTGAACGGAACTGGAGCGTCTGCCCCAGATAAATGGTGCCCGGACCCGGCAGCTCCATGGCGATGGCGGCGGAGATGAAAGCGCCGGTGAGCATGCCATGGGCGATACATTCGCCAAATTGGGTAGTGGCGGCGTATTCGGGGTCCAGGTGAACGGGATTGTGATCACCTGAAACCGCGGCAAAGAGCTCGACTTCCCGGTTCGTTACCAGGCGGCTGTAATCGGCGGTGTCACCGACGTTTATTTCGTCGAAGGTCAGGTTGGTAATTTCAGTGGCGTTGGACATGCCTTTCTCCCGGTCTGGTTCAGATGTTGAGCGATGTTAAAACGGCGCTGTAGGGTCGCAGGTTGACCCAATCCCGTGCAAGGCAACATCATAACGGCATACGGACGGCAGTGCCCCCATGGGCTGTTGTTTATGGGCCTGACAGCCCCGGACTTTGCCCGAGTGGGCTTGGCCCAGAGCTTCCGTCCAAGCGTATCCAGCGTACCGGCTTTACCCATTGTGCAGGAGCTCAAGTTCATTAATGGCAGGACTGCTGCCCGACCCCCTAATGATTGCGATCAATCCTATTGACCCCGGTGCCAGCACGTGACCAGACAGGAATCCCAGCAAGAGGCCAGGCGTCTCCCCGAGCACATCAGCTTTCCAGCTGATTTGCCGGTCTGCGAAAGGTTGCAGGACATCCGTGAGGCCATTGCCAGTCACCAGGTTGTGATCATAGCGGGCGAGACCGGCTCGGGAAAAACCACCCAGATACCCAAAATATGCCTGTCAATGGGCCGGGGTGGTGAGGCCCGGATTGGTCACACACAACCCCGTCGGCTGGCCGCACGAGCGGTGGCGCAACGTATTGCCGAGGAACTTGAATCGGTTCCCGGGGAGTTGGTGGGTTACAAAGTGCGCTTCAACGATACGGTCGCTGATACCACAGCCGTCAAGTTAATGACCGATGGCATTCTGCTGGCTGAGTTGCAGCGCGATCGGGATCTGCGTGCTTACGATACCCTGATCATTGATGAGGCCCATGAGCGCAGCCTCAACATCGACTTCATTTTGGGTTATCTGCATTCCCTGTTGCCCAGGCGTCCAGACCTGAAGGTGATTATTACCTCGGCCACCATCGACGTGGATCGTTTCTCACGACACTTCGATAATGCCCCGGTCATTGAAGTCTCCGGGCGGTCGTTTCCGGTTGAAGTCCGTTATCTGGGGGAGGCAGGGGATGCCGAGGAGGGGTTGGAAGAGCACATTGCCCGGGCGGTGGACAGTGTCACGGCTGGCGACTTTGGACCACCGGGGGACGTGCTGGTTTTTCTCCCCGGAGAGCGGGAGATACGCGAGCTCTCCCGCCGCCTGAAAGGCGATCAGCGTCGGCAAATACTGCCCCTGTATGCCCGCTTGAGTGCTGCCGAGCAGAACCGGGTGTTCCGGCCATCGGGTGCCGGTATCCGAGTCGTGCTTGCCACCAACGTGGCGGAGACCTCACTGACCGTCCCCGGCATACGCTATGTGATTGATCCCGGCACCGCACGAATCAGTCGCTACAGTCATCGAACACGGCTCCAGCGTCTCCCCGTTGAGCGAATCTCCCGCGCCAGTGCCGATCAGCTCAAGGGCCGCGGCGGGCGGGTGGCCTCGGGGGTCTGCCTGCGTCTCTACTACTAATCAGATTTCACCGCGCGTCGCGAATTTACTGATCCCGAGCTGCTGCGAACCAACCTGGCGGCGGTACTGCTAAAAATGTTGGAACTCGGCCTGGGCGACGCCGAAAAGTTCCCCTTCGTTGACCCCCCAGAGGGAAAGATGGTCAGGGATGGCCGCCGTTTGCTGGAAGAGCTGGGTGCGGTTTCGGGGCGGGGTAGGTTGACGGCGGTTGGCCGAAAAATGGCGCGCCTGCCCATTGATCCGAAACTCTCCCGCATGGTGCTCGCCGCGGCTGAATCAGGCTGTCTGGCTGAGATATTGATTATCGTCAGTGGCCTGGCGGTGCAGGACCCCAGGGAGCGTCCCGGGGAAAAGAGAGCCCAGGCAGACCAGGCACACGCAAGATTTTCCCACCCTCGCTCTGATTTCCTGTCCTGGCTGAACCTGTGGCAGTACTTCGAAGACCAGCGACAAGCGCTGTCCCAGAACCAGTTTCGCCGAATGTGCAAGCGTGAGTACCTGTCTTATTTACGACTCAGGGAGTGGCGAGAGATTCACAGTCAACTGGTGATTGCCTGTCGTGACCTGAAGCTCGGAGCCCGGCTACGCCTGGCCGAGGAGACCGATTTTGAGGCGGTTCACAAAGCATTACTGTCGGGTTTGCTGGGTCAGGTGGCGCAGCAGGATGAAGGGCGCACCTTCAACGCCACCAGAAATCGCAAAATCCAGATATTTCCGGGATCCATGCTGCACCGCAAACCACCCAAATGGCTGGTCGCTGCAGAACTGGTGGAGACTTCCCAGGTGTA
>JAAXJC010000197.1 GCA_012270045.1 Luminiphilus sp. | reverse complement strand
GCGCTGTAGCCTACCTGGTCGGCGAGCCCCACCAGGGCCTGCGCTATATGTTCCACATGATGAACGAGGCCCGGGTTATGGTGGGCACCAGCGGTGCGACCCTGGCCATGGCGGGCTACCAGTACAGCCTTGATTACGCGAAGGAGCGACCCCAGGGCCGCAAGCCATCGAGCAAGGACCCCAATTCTGACCCGGTCATGCTCATCGAACATGCGGATGTGCGCCGCATGTTGCTGGCCCAGAAGGCCTATGCCGAAGGGGCTTGGAGCCTGTGCCTGTTTGCGTCACAACTGGTGGACGACTGGAAAACCCACCCGGACGAGACGGGCCGGGCCGATGCCTTTCAACTGCTGGACTTCCTGACGCCCATTGTCAAAACCTGGCCCTCGGAGTACGGGCCCAAGGCCAATGATCTTGCCATCCAGGTACTGGGGGGCGCGGGCTATACCAATGAGCATCCGGTAGAACTCATGTACCGGGACAACCGGCTCAACCCCATCCACGAGGGCACGACAGGAATCCAGTCCCTGGACCTGTTGGGACGGAAGGTGCCCCAACACGGGATGGCGGGATACCAGGCCTGTTTGTCGGCTATTGAGGCCACCTTGGCGGCGGCTCAGGGCCAGGATGATTGCGCTGTAATGATCGCTGCCCTGAGCGAGGCGTTGGCTGAACTGAAGCACACCACCGAGATCCTGCTGGCGAGTATGGTGGAGCGGGACATCGATCTTGCACTGGCCAATTCGGCGGTGTACCTGGAGTTTTTTGGCCATGTGGTGGTGGGCTGGATGTGGCTGAAACAGGGGTTGGTGGCTGCCATGGCACTGGCGTCTGCACCCCATGCCGATGATGAAGCTTTCTATCGGGGCAAGTTGCAGGCTATGAACTATTTCGCGCGCTGGGAGCTGCCCCACACCCGGACCTGGGGTCAGCTACTGCGCAACCTTGATGACACGCCCTACGCGATGCAGGCCAGTTGGTTTTAGTGGCCTCGCCGCTCTACATTGTCAACGCCTTTACCCGCACGACCTTTGGCGGTAACCCGGCCGCGGTGATGCCTCTGGCAAGCTGGTTGCCCGATGACACCCTGCAGGCCCTGGCCGCCCAGCACAATTTATCCGAGACGGCGTTTGTAGTCCCTAGCGCTCCCGGTCGCTATGAATTGCGATGGTTTACCCCGGGTGCCGAGGTCGAGTTGTGCGGCCATGCGACCCTGGCGTCGGCCCATGTGCTGCGCGAGCACCTGGGCTATGCCGGGGACGAGGTTACCTTCCATACTCGTTTCAGTGGTGACCTCATGGCGAGGTTTGTCGCTGACGGAATCCAGCTGGATTTTCCGTCCTTGCCCCCGGAGGATCATGTGCCGGAGCCGGACCTGCTGGCGACGCTGCAAGTGCCCATTGTCGCGGCTGCGATTCCCAAGGAGCACCCCTGGAAAGCCCTGTACGAAGTCGAGAGTGAGTCGGTGTTGCGCGGGCTGGTCCCGGATTTCCCAGCCATCGCCGCCGCCGTTGATCATGCGGTGGTGGTCACCGCTCGGGGCGAGCGGCACGATTTTGTGTCCCGTTTTTTCGCTCCGAATCTGCGCGTCAATGAAGATCCCGTCACGGGTTCAGCCCACTGTCTGTTGACGCCGTACTGGGCGGCGAAGCTGGGCCGGGAGCGTTTGTCTGCGGCCCAGTTGTCCGAGCGGGGTGGTGAACTTACCTGCACCCTGACCGGCAGTCGCGTGCAGCTGTTGGGGCAGTGTGTTACCTACTCGGTCGGTGACGTCATGCCGTCTCTGGCCTGATGCCGGCTCGAAACAACCTCAGGGACGTTCCGCTGGCCGTGTCAGGCTTAAGTGCAGCGAGCTCGCAGTGTCTCTGAGGCTGCCGGGGACAGCATTACCGGGGATGGGCAGGTTGCCCAGTGAGTGGGTGCTGGTATGTCAGGCTTAGACGGCTTCAATCTGCAGCTGCCGCTGGTCTGTGCTCCCATGTTCCTGGTCTCGGGCCCGGACATGGTGGTGGCCGCCAGCAAGGCCGGCATCGGGGGTGCCTTTCCGTCCACAAACTGCCGCACCCTGGGCGAGTTGGAACAGTGGCTGGCGACCATCACGGCCGAGGTCAGGGCTGATGATGGGCCTTGGATACTTAACCTGATTACCCATTCATCCCGCAAGCGACTGACTGACGAACTCCGGCTGGTGGCCGAGTACCGGCCACCGATCGTGATCACGGCATTGGGTTCGCCAAAGCCCGTGATGGAGACGGTCAAGGGCTACGGTGGTCTGGTCTTTGCCGACGTGGTCAATCTGGCACTGGCGCGCAAGGCGGCCGAGGCCGGCGTTGACGGCATGGCGTGCATCAGTGCCGGTGCCGGTGGGCATACGGGTCAACTGTCGCCTTTTGCGTTTATCGCAGCGATCCGTGACATGTTCCAGGGCGTGATAGCGATCGGCGGCGGCATCGCTGACGGCTATGGGATTGCCGGTGCGGTGGCGGCTGGTGCGGATTGTGTCTATATGGGGACCCGGTTTATTGCCACCCAGGAAAGTCTGGCGGCAGAGCGCTACAAGACGATGGTGCTGGAGTCCGGTATTGAGGATCTGGTGGTGTCTTCGGCCGTGACTGGCACTTCCGCATCCTGGCTGAAAGCCAGCCTTGCTGAAGCGGGCTTCACCGAGGAGGCTCTGACAGGGCAGGTGGCGCGGGATTACTCCGGCAGTGATGCCAAGCGCTGGCGCGACGTCTGGGCTGCGGGGCAGGGAGTGGGTAGCAGTCGGGTCCTCCAATCCGTCGCCTCGGTGGTGGCTGACCTGAAACGGGAGTATCGGGCCGGGGCAGCGCGGCTCAATGATTCGCCCCTTAATTCCTGACACGCTGTGCCGGGTTTCCCGATGGACGGCGACCTTGATTTTGCCGCCCAACATGGGTTCCATAGACGGGCCAGAAAACCGCCACCGCCACCGGCGCATTGGAGTTACCGATGAATGCAGTCATCCCTGATCCTGACGCCCCCTTCGGCCACAGCCATGGCCCCATGCTCACCGATAATTTTGCGCCTGTCCCCGACGAGGTGGTGCTGACCGATCTGCCGGTGGAGGGTGAAATCCCCGAGGATTTGAATGGGGTTTACCTGCGTAACGGACCCAATCCCCGGTTTGAGCCCAAGGGTACCCATCATTATTTCGATGGTGACGGCATGATTCACGCCGCCTGCTTCCGAGCGGGTCAGGTGACGTACCGGAACCGATGGGTTCGCACCGAGGGCTGGTTCGAAAACGACCGCAGCGGGGAAGAGGTTCATTGGGGGGTAATGGCCACCGTCAAGGGCAGCCCGGCCAAGCCCATGAATGATGTTGCCAATACCGACGTCATTGGTCACGGGGGCAGCGCATTGGTCACCTGGTACCTCGCCGGTGTTCCCTACCTGCTGGACCCGGTGACCCTGGAAACCCAGCGCCGGGCGCCGGAGTACGTTGGGGCGCCGGGGCGGGGTATGTCTGCCCATCCGAAGGTGGATGAGGTCACCGGCGATCTTATGTTTTTCGATTATTTTACCGAGCATCCCCACATGAGTTACGGGGTGGTCAATGCCGAAGGCGCGTTGGTGCACCATGTGCCCATTGCGTTGCCCGGTGACCGTTTACCCCATGACATGGGTATTACCGAGAATTACTCCATCCTGCACGACCTGCCCGTCTACCATGAAGAGGAGGCGCTGAAAGCGGGACGACACAAGATTCGTTTCGATGCGTCGCTCAAAGCCCGCTTCGGTGTACTGCCCCGCTTCGGTGATGCGGACAGTATCCGCTGGTTCGAGTTTTCACCCTGCTTCCTGTACCACGTGGTCAACTGCTGGGAAGAGGGTGATGAGGTGGTGATGGTCGCCTGTCGTTACATGCCGGCGGTTGATGAGGACGGCAACATCGATGAGCAGCGTACCGCCAAGATGATTGCGCAGCTGGTTATGGACGCCCGGCTCTGGCGTTACCGAATGAATTTGAAAACCGGCGAGACTTCTGAGGAGTGTCTTGACCCCGAGCACAACATTGAATTTCCCGGGTACAACAGCGCCCTGACCGGTCGCCCCTCCCAATGGGCCTACTTCGTCGATCACGATCCCAGCATCCTGCGCTGGGCGGGCATCCGCAAGGTCAATACCTCCACCGGCGAAACCGCCGCTGCCTGGTCCGATGACATTGATCACTGCTGGTACAGCGAGCCCTGGTTTGCTCCCGCGGACAACCCCCGGGCCGAGGACCACGGCTACGTCATTGTGTTCGTCTGGAATGACCATTCCAAAGAGCAGCAATTGCAGATATTTGACGCGGAGAACATCGCCGACGGCCCTGTGGCCCGGGTCAAAATGCCCAGCCGCATCCCAGCGGGTTTCCACGCCTGCTGGATGAAGCCGGGCCAGATTGCGAACTGGTAGCTTAGCCGAGGTTCTCTGGCAGCCTCAGGAAGCGTCGCCGGCGGCGGTAGCCTCAATCCACGCGCTCATGCGGGCCTCAAGGGCGTCCAGGGGAATCGCCCCGGCACCCAGCAGGTGATCGTGGAAATCCCGGATATCAAACTGTTCCCCCAGGGTCTCCTCGGCCCTGCTGCGCAGTTCAAGTATTTTCAGCTGACCGATCTTGTAGGCCAGGGCCTGGCCGGGCCAGCCGATGTAGCGATCAATTTCATTGACGATGTCGGCCCGGGTTTTTGCAGCATTGGCCAGGAAAAAATCGATGGCCCGGTCGCGACTCCAGCTGAAGTAGTGGATGCCGGTGTCCACCACCAGACGGACCGCCCGCCACATGTCATAGACCAGCTGGCCATAGCGGGAGTAGGGGTCGGTATACAGCCCCATGTCGTAGCCCAGTCGCTCGGAGTACAGACCCCAGCCTTCGACAAAGGCGGTGACCCCCGCCCGTCGGCGAAACTCCGGCAGGTCATCGAGTTCCCGGGCGAGGGCTATTTGCAGGTGATGCCCCGGTACACTCTCGTGCACGCTGAGCACTTCCATTTCGAATTTTGGTCGCACCTCGGGCTGGTACAGATTGACGTAATACCAGCCTGGCCGGCTGCCGTCCGCGGCGGGGGGCATGTAGTAGGCCGTGGTGGTATCCGGCGCGATCTCGTCGGGGATCGGACGCACGCCGTAGGGGATTCGGGGTAGTTTGCCAAACAGCTTGACCAGCTCCGGATCCAGTCGCTTCGACACCGACGGGTAGGCCTCCAGACGAGCTGCAGGGGTGGGAAAATCACACGGGGGATCGGTAGGCAGGAACTCATTGAACGCGCTGATATCGCCTTCAAAACCGACCTCGGCAATCACCGCTTCCATCTCCCCTCTGATCCGTGCCACCTCGTCCAGTCCCACCTGGTGAATCATCTCCGGGGTCATGTCGGTGGTGGTGTAGTGCCGGGCCAGGAACTTATAGGCGGCCTTGCCGCCCTCAAGGGCACCGATACCCGGTTCGGCCCTGGCAGCGGGCAGGTAGGTGTCGGCAATGAAGGTCCCAAAGGCACGGTAGGCAGGATTGAGCTGTTTGGAAATGACCGCTTTAGCGTCGTCCTGCAGTTTGATCGCCACTGCTTCATCCATGCCTTCCGGCATCTGCGCAAAGGCCTTGAAGAAGGGGCTGGCCTCCGGGTCCTCCGAAATCACCCGATCAATCTGCTCGGGCACCCGTGCCATGATGATGGCGGCCTGGACACGATCCCGTTCGATGCCCTCCCTGAGGATGGCCTCGTACTGTTGCAGACGCGTCGGTAATGCGCGCAGGCGTGCCAGCCAATCGAGATAGTCCTGTTCGGTATTGAAAGGCAGCCGTTCGACCATGCCGTGGGCGTGTTGTGGTCCGGAGCGCATATCCAGGGCGATCAGGTTCAAACCCTGCTCATAGGCGCTGATGTCATCCTCCAGTTCCCGCAGCAACATCTGGCGATTGAGGCGGTTGGTCGCAGAGAGACCGGCGGGCTCGATGCGGGTCAGTTGCTTCGAGAAGTCGGTTAATGCCTGCTGACGTTCCTGCTGTGCCGCCAGGCTCATGTCGGTCCACTCGGCATTGCCCGATCGATCGCCGTAGCCCAGACGCATTTCTGGATAATTCTCCAGGGCCCACTGCCAGTGGGCTGCAATCACCGCTTCCAGGGCCTTGTCGTCAGCCCGGGAGACGGTCGCCGTCAGTGCCAGTGTCAGCAGTAAAAAACCGCCGAGAAGGCGGTTTTTTGTGGTTGCCAGGGAAGCCATCATGGCGGTCACCGTCCCAGAATGGAGCGGGCCACCAGTTCCCGCATGATTTCCGAGGTGCCGCCATAGATGGGTTGGATTCGGGCATCCACGTAGAAGCGTGAAATGGGATATTCGGTGGTGTAACCGTAGCCGCCGAAACACTGCAGACATTGGTCCGCGACCCGGCATTGCATCTCACAGCTGGCGAGTTTCAGCATGGCGGCTTCCTCGCTGGACAACTCATCATTGGCGTACTGCTGGGCACATTTCTCGTAAAACGCGCGATTGATGGCAATGTCGGTTTTGACGTCGGCCAGTTTGAAGCGGGTGTTCTGGAAGCTGCCGACTTTCTGGCCGAAGGCCTCCCGTTCCTTGACGTACTCCACGGTGATGTCCAGGGCGCCCTCAGAGGCAGCGACCGCCTGGGCTGCGATGCCAAGGCGCTCCCGGGGCAGCTCATCCATAAGAATGGCGAAGCCCTTGTTTTCCTCCCCCAGCAGGGCAGACGCGGGCAGGCGCACGTCGGTAAAGAAGAGCAGTGCGGTATCCGACGTATGCTGACCGATCTTCTCTATCTTCTTGGACTTTTCAAAGCCGGGTAAATGGGCGTCCACAAGGAACAGGGATGTCCCCTTGGCCCCTTTCCCCGGGTCGGTGATGGCCGCCACGATGACCAAATCGGCGTGGATGCCATTGGTGATGAAAATCTTTGAGCCGTTCAGCACCCACTCGTCACCGTCCCGCACTGCGTTAGTGCGAATGCCCTGTACGTCGGAACCGGCGCCGGGCTCGGTCATGGCCAGGGCGCCGACACACTCACCGGTCACCATTTTGGGCAGCCAGTGGGCCTTTTGCTCGGGGGAGCCGTGTCGGCTGAGGTAGGGCGCAATGATGTTGGAGTGAATGCCGTAGCCCGAGGCGAAACCGCCAAACCCCATGTAAGAGAGCTCCTCGATCATGGCCAGCGTCACGTGGGGGCTGGTGCCGGCGCCGCCGTACTCCTCAGCCACGTCGGGACACAGCAGTCCGGCACTGCCCAAGGTGTTCCACAGGGATCTTGGGACAATGTGATCCTCCTCCCACTGCTCGTAGTGGGGCGAAATCTCCTTCTCGAAAGCCCGTCGGGCCATATCGCGGAACAGTTGCATTTCATCAAGATCGACAGCTTGGTTCATGGCGGGATGCTCGTGGGGAAGAGAGCGGGGATTATGCCCAAATCCGGGTCTGTCTAAAAGCAGTGCGCGCTGGACAGGTTACTGGCAGACGGCCAGGGCTGCGGCGTTATTGATCCTCTGCTGATGCTTCTTCAGTCGGCCATTTTCGGTACACTACAGCGCGGTTTGGCCCTCCCGGTTCCGGTTCTGGTTGTCAAACCTGGGCGCTCACCAACCTCTGTTCCTGTTCGGATCTGCCATCATGCAACCAGCCCCCTCCAGCGACGATTTTTCCAGCCAGTGCCAGCAAATTGCGGAGCAGGGTTTCGCGGTGTTTCCGGATGTGCTGTCAGCAGCCCAGGTGGCGACCTATCGCGCTGCGCTGCAGCCCTGGCTGGATTCCGGACCCCTGGGCCGCAATGTGTTTGAGGGCACCCGTACCCACCGGGTCTACGCCATGCTCGCCAAGGACCCGGTGTTCGCGGAGTTGGTCATGCACCCCATGGCACTGGCGTTTGCCGAACACTTTTTGGGGGAGAGCTGCCTGTTGTCAGCCTGCCTTGCCATCGACCTGCAGCCAGGGGAGAGTGCCCAGCCCTGGCATACCGACGATGGCCACACCACGCTGGCGCCGCCCCACGAAATGCTGGGCGTCTCGACGTTTTGGGCCCTGGATGACACGACCGTGGATAACGGTGCCACCGAGGTACTGCCCGGTTCCCACCGCTGGTCAGAACAGGAGTTCCCCGGGGTGCTCAAGCCCGGTGACTTCAGCACCCAGACCAATCCCAAGAACGATGAAGACCCAGGATTTCATCCCGATTCCGTCAAGGTGACCCTGGGCGCCGGGTCGTTGATGGTGGCCCGGGGCGACCTCTGGCACCGGGGCGGAGCCAACCGATCAGACCGGCCAAGATTGGTAGTCACGCCCCAATACTGCGCGGGTTGGTTACGACCTTTGGAGACCATGCTGCTGACGATGCCGCCGGCCCAGGTGGCCAAGCTGCCCCAGCGGGTGCAGGCCCTGCTCGGTTATTCGATCCACGAACCCTTTATGGGCTATGTGGATGGCATGCATCCGGGACGAATTTTAGATGCGTAATGGGCTGGGTTTCGCTATGTTCTCCCCTCGCGTCCTTACGCTGTTAACATCGAAGAGCAAAATTACCGAGGTGACCCCATGAGAGAGTACAAACAGTTCTACATCAACGGTGAATGGGTTGCGCCCACAGCGCCCAATGACTTTGAGGTCTTTGACCCGGCGACGGAAGAGGTGTGCGCCACCATTTCGCTGGGCAATGAGACCGACGTTGACAATGCAGTGGCGGCGGCCAAGGCGGCTTTTGAAACCTTCAGCCAGACCTCGGTGGAGGAGCGTGTCGAACTGCTGGAGCGTATTTGCGAGATTTACAAGCGGCGTCTTGGTGACGTTGCGGAAGCCATCCGCCTTGAGATGGGCGCTCCCATCAAGCTGGCCTCCACTGCCCAGGCCTTCGCCGGACTGGGACACATCGCCGAGGCGGCCAAAGTGCTCAAGAGCTACGCGTTCACCGAAGACCTGGGCGAACATCGTGTGGTCAAGGAGCCCATCGGTGTCTGCGGCCTGATCACGCCCTGGAACTGGCCCCTGAATCAGGTGAGCTGCAAGGTTGCACCGGCGATCGCAGTGGGCTGCACCATGGTGCTGAAGCCCAGCGAGATCGCACCCCTTTCAGCCTACATTTACGCCGAGATACTGCATGAAGCGGGCGTTCCTGCGGGTGTATTCAACCTGGTCAATGGTGACGGACCGACCGTGGGCACGGCCCTGTCCGTGCACCCCGATGTCGACATGATGTCCTTCACCGGTTCTACCCGGGCCGGGTCCCTGGTGGCCCAGAACGCCGCGCCTACGGTCAAGCGTGTTACCCAGGAGCTGGGTGGCAAGTCCCCCAACATCATTCTCGATGATGCGGACCTGGAGGCCGCGGTAACCCGGGGTGTACTGCATATGTACAACAACACCGGGCAGTCCTGTAATGCGCCTTCGCGCATGCTGGTGCCCCGGGCCAAGCTCGCCGAGGCTGAGGCCATAGCGGCCAAGGTCACTGAGACCATGGTGACCATTGGTGACACCGCCGATGAGAACACCACCATGGGCCCCGTGGTATCCAAGGTGCAGTGGGACAAGATTCAGGGCCTGATCAACAAGGGCATCGAGGAAGGTGCCAAGCTGGTTTGTGGTGGACCCGGGCTGCCCGAGGGCATCGAGCGGGGTTACTACGTGCGGCCGACGGTATTCTCCGACGTCAACAACGACATGGCGATTGCCCGGGAAGAGATCTTTGGTCCGGTGCTGACCATGCTGCCCTACGACTCTGAGGAAGAAGCCATTCGCATTGCCAACGACACGCCCTACGGCCTGGCCGTTTATGTGCAGATCGAGGATATAGATCATCCGCGCCAGGTTGAGGCGAGGATTCGAGCCCGCAAATTCCACCTGAACACTGCTTCCGGTGGCATGGATGTGCCCTTCGGCGGTTTCAAGCAGTCCGGAAACGGTCGCGAGTGGGGTGCCCACGGTTTCACCGACTACCTCGAGATCAAAGCCATCGAGGGTTATAGCGCGGCTTGACGCCACGCCGTTTGAGAAGAGAGCGCTTACGGGCGCTCTTTTTTTGCAATGCCGAAAAGAATGATTGGAGGTAAGAGCGTTGGCTGAGGTGATTTTGGCGGTGGACCAGGGTACGACGGGCACCACCATTGCGGTGATGGCCGGTGACGGCACCCTGCGCGGCAGCGTGAACCATGAATTTCCCCAGATCTACCCGCAGCCCGGTTGGGTTGAGCACGACCCTGAAGCGATCTGGGCCTCAACCCTCAAGGGTATCCGTTCGGTGTTCCGCAAAGGCCTGGCCAAACCCGAGGAGGTCGTGGCCATCGGGATTACCAACCAGCGGGAAACTTCGCTGCTCTGGGACCGGGATACCGGCAGGGCGCTGAACAATGCCATCGTCTGGCAGTGCCGGCGTACCACCGATTTTTGCGACAAGCTGAAGCGGGCCGGCCATGAGTCCGACATCCGGGCCAAGACCGGCTTGCTGCTGGACCCCTACTTTTCAGCCAGTAAGTTCCGTTGGTTGTTGGACAACACCGACGGCATAGCGCGCAAGCTCAAGCAGGGTAAAGTCGCCGCCGGTACCATTGATTCCTTCCTGCTCTGGCGCCTGACCGGGGGTGCGGTGCATGCAACCGATGTCTCCAATGCCTCCCGCACCTCATTGCTGAACCTGGATAGCCAACAGTGGGATGAGGACTTGCTGCAACTCTTTGGCGTGCCCCGACACACGCTGCCCGAGGTTGTTCCCTCCAGTGCCGTGCTGGGTCATACCAAAGGCGTGCGTGAGTTGCCCGATGGTATTCCCATCGCCGGGATCGCCGGTGATCAGCAGGCGGCGCTGTTCGGCCAGGCCTGTTTCAAGCCCGGGGATGCCAAGTGCACCTTCGGCACCGGCTCGTTCATCCTGATGAATACCGGCGCCGAGCGCCTGGTGTCGGAAGCCGGGCTGCTGACCACCATTGGCTGGCAACTGGGTCAGGGTGGTCCCGTTACCTTTGCCCTAGAGGGCGGTGCCTTCATCTGCGGGGCCGCGGTCCAATGGTTGCGTGACGAGTTGGGCATCATCAAGTCCTCCCCCGATATCGAAGCCCTGGCCGCGTCGGTGCCCGATAGCGGCGGTGTGGAATTTGTGCCGGCACTGGCCGGTTTGGGCGCGCCCCATTGGGATCCGGAAGCCCGGGGCATGATTTGCGGCCTGACCCGTGGCAGCGGCCGTGGCCATATCGCCCGTGCCACCCTGGATGCCATGGCGCTGCAAAATGCGGATATTTTGAAGCTGATGGAATCCGAGGCCCGTATGCGCATGAAAGCGCTGAGGGTGGACGGGGGCGCCGCCGCCAACAACCTGCTGCTACAGCTGCAGGCCGATTACCTGGGTCGAAAGCTCATTCGCCCCCATGTCATTGAAACCACGGTCGCTGGCGCCTGTTTCCTCGCGGGACTGGGGGTGGGACTTTGGCGCTCCACTGGCGACATTGCCAAGGTTTGGGCGGCGGATCGGGAATTCAAAGTGGCGTTGTCAGCGGGGAAGCGGGAGCGCCGCTGGCAGGCCTGGCAGACCGCCGTGGCGCGAACCCGCCTGCAGGGCTGATGGCATGGCTGAGGTGCTGCCTTTCAGGAAAAAGCCGGGCAAGCCGGACCAGACCCTGTGCCGGAACGGTCACCACCGCTGGGAGGTGGTCAAAACCGACCCCTTCGCCGTACGCCGGGGCGAGTTGATAACGCGCTTTCGCTGCAAGCGCTGCGGCAAGGAGAAAACCAAGGCCCAGTAAGCCCCAAGCGCCGGCGCTACGAGCGGGTGCAGCCCGAAGTACTCCCCCGTTACCGGCCCACTCCTGGGGTCAGTCCTGGTGCCGGGTCGTCTCCGATCATCCCGTGACAACCGCCCATGGAGCCCCTGTTTCCGCTTATGCAGGGGTCCCAATCACGGCTGGTTTCACCCTCAGGGTGAGGAACTGATCGTCCGGGAGGACACCGTGTTGTCCGCTATGGCGTCACTGGAGAACAGAACAGGGCGCCATTGTTTCGTTTGGTACAGGTGGGTCTGATCGGAAAAATAGGGTGACGTCGGATTCCCGGACTGGGAATAGGACAGCAGCGCCTCGGCTACTGGCCCCTGATCGTTGTAGCCCAGTGTCATGATAAAGCTTGAGCCGTGCACGATGTTGTAGCCACTCTCGGTGAGGCTCTTGCTGTCGCCCACGAACGCCGGACTGCCGGTAAAAATGGGGGTGGCCGGGGCGCCGTTGCTGCGGGAGTGGGTAACCTGCAGGTTGGCGATGCCCTCGTAGCTGTTGCCTCCGTGCAGCGGTATCACCTCATTCATTCGGTGCCCTACCTGAAGAACACCCAACGGTGTATCCAGTGCGATCCCCGCACCCTGTAATAGTCGTACCGCTTCCGCCAGACGATCCAGGGCAAGGTCAGAGTCACCCAGGCCGGATGGCGTATTCAGGGGCCTGGCTGGATCGAAGGCGGTGGCGAAAAGACTGCCCCCCAGTTGGGTCTCAGTATAGGGGTAACGGGTCAGCCACTCCCTGAACAACACCGCCCCCCGGGACTCCAGATTAAACGTTTGATCCCACTGGCCGAGTACCTCACAGGCGGCCGTCAGGTCGACGCTGTTACCCGAGACCTCCCGCTGGGGGCTTTTCTCACAGGCCGGCAGCAGTTCCGGCAGTAACAGCCCAGCCGCGAGACTGTCGTTGGCGAACAGGGCGGACTGGACTTCAGCAATGGAAAACTTTCCGTCTTCCCCCGCGTACTGGAACGGACTGTCTGCTTTGAGCAACTCAACGTTCATACGGGTCCGCAGGCTGCGCGGCGGAAGGGTGGTGCCGAACAGGGGTGCCAGGCGTTCGGCCGCGTAA
>JAAXJC010000173.1 GCA_012270045.1 Luminiphilus sp. | reverse complement strand
GCTGTGGCTGGAAAGGTCTGAAAGCGGGGATATCAGGAGCTTCCGCCAGCCCCACAATGCTTTCAGGATGTTCCGGGCCGACAACCCCGTATTGCCCTTCCTGCACCATGTTGCCCATTCGATGATTGCGCGGGTCGACCCGGCGGCCATTGCGCCCCAGATGGTGGGTCCCAAGCTGCTCAAGGCACTGCACAGCCTCGCATCATTTCATCTTCACCCTGAAGCAGGTGCACTGAGTCCTGGACTGGCGGAGGAACTGGTCGCAGGGGGAGGCCCGTTGATCCAGCGCTATCGCGCCGCCGCGCGTCCTGAAACCAAAATGTGGAATCTGTGCGCTTCCCTGGCGTGCCAGGGAAGCCACCTGTCGAACCTACAGACCTTGACCCGGCAACCGGAAATGTTCGATCTGCTGGCTTCGTAGTGTTCCTGTTCACCTGTTGTACCCGAAGACATTCACCACCGCTTGCTTTCATGGTGTGGCCTGATAGCTTGTTAGGGGTAGCCCCATTGATGGATGTCCCGTGAAGTACCTCAACCTTGCCATAGCTTTACTGTTGCTAACCGCCTGCAGTGATTCCGACAACAACCCGCCGCCACAACCTCCGGCGCCGGAGCCAGAACCCACGTTCGAATTTGATGCGGAAATTCGTAGAACGGAATACGGCATACCGCACATTCGAGCTGAGGATTGGAAAGGCCTGGGATATGGTTTTGGCTATGCCTATGCCCAGGATAATTTCTGCGTCACCATGCGCGAGATTATCTACGCCAGTGGCCGCTCTGCTGAGTTGTTTGGTGAGGCAGGGGGCAACATCGGTTCAGACTTCCTGTTTCGTTATCTGAATGGCAGCGATGAAGAGTTCGAGGAACGCTTCGTCAGCCAACTGCCACAGTTCAGTCGGGATTTGACTGTGGGTTTTGCCCGGGGCATGAATCGTTACCTGGAGGAGACAGGGGTCGAAAATTTACCTGAGGGCGATTTGGGTTGTCGTGACGCCGATTGGGTTTCCCCGGTAACAGAACTGGATCTGTTTAAACACATGGGCCGGGAAGCCCTGCGCGGGAGTTCGGATAACGGCACCTTCCGAAATGCCCTGCTTGCGGTGGAGGGTCCAGAGGTTGAGGGCGCCACGGGTGGCCTCTCCGATGGCCAGCTCTCCCAACTGGCCCGTGATGCCGAGGCTTCTGTGACCGGTTTGCTCAACCTGGATCAGGGAAGCAATGCCTTGGCGGTGGGCAGCGAGAGCACCCAGAACGGGGGCGCCGTGCTGTTGGGCAATCCCCATCAACCCTGGTTCGGGGCCGGCGCCTGGTACCAGGCCCATCTCACCCTGCCGGGGGAATATGATGTTGCTGGTGCCGCTTTACATGGGTTCCCCTTCATTGGCATCGGCTTTAACGAACATGTTGCCTGGACCCATACGGTATCCCTGGCGAATCGCTTCAGCCTATATGAACTAAAGCTTAATCCCGATAACCCCTATGAGTACGAATACGACGGCGAGATGCGGGATATAGTGCCGGTCGATATCACGATTCAGGTGCTCCTTGAGGACGGCACCCTGGAGCCGCGAGAGTTCACCTTCTACGAGTCCCATTTCGGGCCGATCGTAAACCTGCGGGGTATTTCGGATTTCCTGGACGGCTGGCCCCTGTTCAATGGCTCGCTGTTGGCCTTCCGGGATGCCAATCGACTGACGGGCACCCGCGGTATTGAGCAGTGGATTAACAAGGGCAAGGCCACAGACCTTGACGGTTATATCCAGGCGCTGAGTACCATTGGTAATCCGGTGTTCCATGAGATCGCTGCCGACCGCAACGGTGAAGTCTTTTACGGCGAGTTGTCAGCAGTGCCTTTTATCACCCAGGAACAGTTGGACACCTGCGTAAACGGCATCATCGGGCCGCTGCTCAGGGATGCCACAACCGGAGTGATTATTTCCCTGGATGGTTCAACGTCGGCCTGTGAATGGGGCGAAGACCCGGAGGCGCCTGAGGGTACCAATCTGTATGGCGCAAGCCAGCTACCGCAATTGCGCACCCGGGATTATGTGGGTAACAGCAACAACAGCTACTGGCTCAGCAATGCCCAGCAGCCCATAGAGGGCTTTCCCACCATTATGGGACCGGTAGGGCACGAGGGGCAGCAGCAGTTCCTGCGTACCCGGATAGGGCACCTGATGGTTGAGGAGCGCAAGAACGCAACCGATGGCCTGAGTGAAACGCCGCTTTTTGACCTGGAGACAACGAAAGGCCTGATGTACGCGAACCGGGTTTACGGTGCGGAAGCGACCCTGGACGACATGCTTCAGCTGTGCGATTCGGAGGACGAGTCGGTCGTAGCCGTCTGCACTGTTCTGAGCCTATGGGATCGACGGGTAGATCTTGAGAGTCAGGGTGCACAGCTATTTACCGAAATCTGGAGCTATCTGCGTTCGAGGCTGGGCACCGGTTTCCAGGGCGTCATTGCCAACGACAATTTCTGGCGAGTCGACTATGACTCCCTGGATCCTTTAAACACCCCATCGGGTATTGATCTCGAAATCAGCAGTAACCAGACCCTGGTGCTGGATGCAATGGTGCAAGCGCTGGCAAACCTGGAGGCCAATGGCGTTGAGCCTGACGCGCCCTGGTCCGAGGTACAATTCCTTGAGCGCAACGGTGAAAACGTCCCCATCCACGGTGGCGACGGCGGTATGGGTGTTTACGGCGCCATCAGTGCCGGGCTGTCCCAGGGGGGATACGTCAACCCCCGCTCTGGTAACAGTTACATACAGGCTGTCACCTGGGATGAAAGCGAGTGTCCCATAGCAGACGTCATTTTGGTGCCCTCACAGTCCACGGACCCTGACTCCCCCTATTTCGCTGACCAGACCAAACTGTACTCCGACAAGCGCTGGGTCAGGTTTCCATTCTGTGAGCAGGATATTGAGGCGAATCAGGTGGGTGACACCCTGGTGTTGCAGGAGTGATGGCGGCACCGTTGTGCGCCGGACTTCGTTTATCACCAGTGTCTGTGATCTTCATGAGCTGTGACTAATTCGGCGATAACCCCGCCCCGCCTGCTGTGTGTTCTGGGCATGCACCGATCAGGTACCAGTTGCCTCACAGGGTCGTTGCAGGAAGCGGGAGTTGATCTTGGCAACTGCCATACCTGGAACCCACACAACTTGAAGGGAAACCGGGAAAACCAGGATGTGGTGGATCTCAACGACGACGTCCTTGCGGTTAACAACGCAAGTTGGGACGCCCCCAGCAGCCGGGTTCGCTGGTCAGACGCGCACTATTCGCGAGCCAGGGCATTGATCGAACAGCACGCGGCCAGTCCCTGTTTTGGCTTCAAGGACCCCAGGACGCTATTGACCCTGGATGGTTGGTTGACGGCTTTCCCTGACCTGCGTTTTATCGGTATTTTCCGCGATCCCATCAATGTCGCCCAATCCTTACACAACCGCAGCGGTATGCCCTTGGAGCAGGGGCTGAGCCTGTGGTACCAGTACAACCGCCGTTTGTGGTCGTATTACCGTTCCCATGGTTTTCCTGTACTCTGTTTCGATGACGATGCGGAGGTGTTCAAGGTCAAGTTACGCAAAACCTTGCTTAACCTCGGTCTTACTACGGAGCTCAGTAGCGCAAGCTTTTACGATGAAGCGTTGCGATCGGCAGAGGGAGACAGGTCCATCAAGTAGCGGTGGCTGGTCTATAGGCTGTATACAAAGATAAAACAAATATACGCGTGACTGCAAGCCATAACCACAATGGACCAAACTGTTAAGAAGACCTGAGAGGGTTTCTGGTCACTCTCGTGAAGAAGGACTTGCGCTGGTTGTGGTCGTGTATGACATGCCCCAACAGGCGGAGCGCACCATTTACTCACTGACCAGCCGCTACCAGCAGGGCGTTACCGAAGACGACTACGAGGTGATCATCGTAGAGAACCGCTCGGAGCACACGCTGTCGGCTGATTTTGTTGAGGGCTTACCCGACAACTTTAGTTACCACCTGCGTCATGAGTCCCAGCCGACGCCTGTACACGCTGCCAACTTTGGGGTGCGCATGAGTCGCCGCAGCCATACAGCGGTGCTCATTGACGGTGCCCGCATGGTGACTCCCGGTGTCGTCAAAAATCTACTGCGAGGTCATCGGATGCATCGTGACTCTGTGGTTAGCGTGCCCGGTTATCATTTGGGCCGTCAGTTGCAGCAGCGAGCGGTAGAGCACGGTTATGGTGTGGAGCAGGAGGCGCAGCTGCTGACCTCGGTCAATTGGCCTGAGGACGGCTACGCACTATTTGATATTGCCTGTTTCAGCGGCTCCTGTGCGGGTGGGTTGTTTCGCGCCCACAGTGAAAGCAACTGCATCAGTCTGCCGTGGCACTTATGGCAGGAGTTGGAGGGCCTGGATACCCGCTTTGATCAGGTGGGTGGTGGGCTGGTGAATCTCGATTTTTACAAGCGCGCCTGCGAATTGCAGGGCATCACTCACGTTGTCCTGGTAGGGGAGGGGACGTTTCATCAATTTCATGGTGGCGTTACCACCGGGGGTGTTGAGCGCCGAGCCAGGGCTGCTCTGCTGGAAGATTTTCAGGACCAATATCAATCGCTGCGTGGTGGGAAGTTTGAGCCCCCCGAGAGCGAACCGGTTTTCTTGGGGGAGATACCGCCACAGCTAATGCGATTTCTTCGTGTTTCCAGCCAGGAACCCTCATCTGCTGGAGTTCAGCAGGATGCAGTTCCAGAACGGCCGACCGTGCGTCTGATTGGCGATACCTGATGTCCTCAACTATTTACTTTCCACCTTCGCTTCAGCGTTTCGAGCCCAAGCGTATGGTCTTCAGTACCTGGGTGGATCACCTGCCATTCGCATATGACCTCGTGGGTGTGATCAGGCCCAAGCTCACCGTTGAACTGGGTGTCTACAATGGCCTCTCGTTCTTTACTTTCTGTCAGGCTATGGTGGAATTCAATGTCGATGGTGTTGCCTACGCCGTCGATTGTTGGGAGGGGGACGCCCATACCGAGTCCTACGATGACTCCATCTATCAGGATGTCGCGACCCACGCCAGGGACCATTACCGCGGCATTGCCTACTTGCTGAAAATGTATTTCAACGATGCGCTCCAGCACTTCTCCGACGAGTCGATCGAGCTACTTCACATCGATGGCCTGCACACCTATGACGCGGTGAAAGAGGACTTCAGCAACTGGTACCCCAAAGTGAAACCGGGGGGCATTATTTTGTTTCACGACGTCATGGCCAGAATCAAGGATTTTGGCGTCTGGAAGTTCTTTGATGAACTGATGGCTTCGGAGCCAGAAATTTTCCGCTTTGACCATGGCTTCGGTCTTGGGGTTTTGCGCAAGCCGGGCGGCCAATCAATGGAATCACCATTACTGGATGCCATGTTCACCGGAACGCCAGAGGAACAGCACAACCTGAAGCAGTTATACGTTCATGCGTCCCACTTCTTGGAGGCGAGGAGACAGGCCAGTAAGTTCAAGGCCATGAACGCGGGTAGTGGCAGCAAGGGTGGTCAGGGCAAAAGCCAGTAGAGCGTCTGACGGTTTGGTAATTAGGCGACACACCTACAGCAAACAACCTTGCCATAGCTCCGGGGCGGCGTTTTCTGGATGGTTGTGCAAAAGCGTGTTTGGCGTGAGCATCATGCTTTGGCTGGTCATGCCGGCGCAGGGTGATAGCCCAATCGATGGCAGACCAGCTCCCAATATACTGTTCATACTGCTTGATGACTTTGGTGTGAATGACCTGGGCTCCTCCAACGGTTCGCCTGGCCTCACACCCAACCTTGAAAAGTTGGCCGCTGAGGGCGTTAGCTTCACCAGAAACTATGTGGATAGTACCTGTCAGGCGACGAGAGCCGGTATTCTTACTGGGCGTTATCCTGCCTCACTGGGATTCAGACCTTCTGGCCCCGGTATCGATCCAGAAGTAACGACTTTGCCGGAAGCTCTGCGTGAGGCGGGGTATACCACCCATCACATTGGCAAATGGCATTTGGGCTTCGTCAGTAAACTCGCCTGGCCACTACAGCAGGGATTTGATTCGTTTTACGGATTTTTGAATCAGTTTGTGCTTCGGGGCCCCCACAGTGATGGGGATTTCAAGTTGGCACGTCCGACCTACTTTGATCCCTGGCTGCAATCGGACAACGAACCGCCGGAGCAGCAGCAGGGGCATTTGAGCGATTTACTCCTGCGTCGCGCGCTCACATTGATCCAGTCAAAAAAAGACCAAAGCAAGCCCTGGTTTATAAATTATTGGATGTACCTGCCACATACACCGCTTCAGCCTGCAGAACGTTTTGCTGTGCAGCAGATTGCTGAGGACCAAGGACGGTACCGGGCGATGCTGCAGCAGGCCGACTCGAACATTGGCATGGTGCTGGAGACACTTGAGCAGCAAGGCCTTTCTGACAGCACTCTGGTGATTGTCGCCAGTGACAACGGTGGTACCGAAAAGCAGTTGCCGAGTAACGCACCGTTCCGGGGGCAAAAAGCTTCATTCGGTGAGGGCGGAATACGCACGCCTTTGATTGTTCGCGGTACCGGGTTTGGGCCACCCGGTTCCAGCTCCGAGAATGTCGTTTCCTACCTGGACTACTTGCCAACATTGCTGGCGGCTGCGGGAGTCGAACCGCCGGCAGGACTGCCGGGCAAGAGTTTCCTGGAGCCCAGATCCGATGGTGCGGCGGCAGGCTTTTTATTTTGGGAGAGTAACAATTCAAAAACAGCCGCTTGGTCGGTGCTGGACGGGAAAAATGATCTGAGGCTCCATAAATTTTTTATTGGCCACCCGGAACTCTACGACTTAGCTGAGGACCCCAGCGCTACTCGGGACATAATGGAAGCCAAGCCAGTAGCCGCGGAACGGTTGCACCGCCAATTTGTGGCCTGGCGTCACTCGCACCGACGGGTTGCAGTTGACGTACAGCAGCAATCCGACGGCACTGGTGCCAGGATTTCAGGAAGCAGCTTTGAAAAGGCGCCCGGGTTTGGTGGTTTTTCATTCATAATCGGCGTGCAGCCCCATGATCCAGATGAGTTCGAATTCGAACAGGTGCTAGTCGATCACCCGGGGTTCTGGCGGCTATGGCATGAGCGGGATCGGGCTGTTATTGAACTACTGGGTATGAGGGCAGAGTTGCCGCCGTTCGAAACAGGCCGCTGCTCCCAGTTGATCATCACCAGTCACCATGCCCACAATTTTTATAAGCGTGATTCAAGTTGGGCTCTGATGGAGGTGTATGTCGATGGGCGCAAGGTTGCATCTGAGCAGCAATTACGCCCAGCGCTGCCCGCGGCGGATTACTCCACTGACATATACATTGGTCAGGATCATGCCGGAGAGCGCCCGTTCATCGGGCAGCTCGGTACACCAGTTTTATTGAATGAACGTTTACAGGGGCAGGACAGCGCCGATCCATGGCTGGTCAATGGTTTGGCGGACGCGCCTCGCAGTGGCTGTAAGATGGAGCTAGCGGCGCAGCCGTAGCGTTCCCCAGCGGCTGTTACCTTTCATCGTCGGAGCTGCCCGGTGCGCTCCCTTTAGCGAAGTGAAGCAAGGTTATGACAGAAGCAAGCACGCCGCTTATGCAAAACCTCAGCAAGCTGGAAGCTGATTACTCCGTTGAGCCCAGCTTTGAAGTGGCCAGGGCCATGATAGATCTGCGCATCTCGGGCGGTCCGATTGCTGCGGGTGGCGGTGCACCCACCGTGACTGAAGAGCATGATCATCGTTTTGACGGCTTAGAACACCTCCCGGAGATTGGATTAGAGCATCTCGATGTCGGGTCGCTAAGGGCAGGGATTTTGGGTAAAGGTGCCCTCATCGTAAGAAATTTCATGGCGGACGATACTGTCAAATTTCTGCGCGAGCATATTGATAACAGCTTGAGATCTCCCAACCGATTGGGACAGGAATGTCCCGACGGTGATCCACATGACCCCTGGTTTTGTCGTTCGCCAATGATTGCAGGCGGTGCCCCAGGTCCGGCGAGAGTTCGCGGCGGCGATCTGTCTTCCACTTCCGGTTCGTTATGGACGGTTGATGCGCCCGTGGCGGCAGCTGAACTTGTGGCGTTTTACAAACAGGTGGGTCTCCACCGCCTATTGCAAACCTACTTTCGGGAGCAGGCATTATTATCAGTCCGCAAATGGGTATTGCGTTGCGTCCCGCCGATACGAGGGGGCAATAAGGGGTGGCATCAAGACGGGCGTTTTATGGGGGCGGGCATCCGAAAGGTAAATCTGTGGATAGCACTCACAGACTGCGGGAAGGGTATGCCAGCGCCTGGCTTGGAGTTGGTTGCCGATAGCCGTCGCGTAATCCATGAGACCGGTACCCATGGGGCTTTCTTCGACTGGACGGTGGGGCCTGATCTGGTAGCAAAGCTCTCTCAGGAGCGTCCTGTAGTGTGCCCAACCTTCAGGGCAGGGGACGCGATACTGTTCGACCACTTCAGCTTACACCGGACTGGCGAAGGGCCGCATGATACTGAACCCCGATATGCCGTGGAGTCTTGGTTTTTTGCTGCGTCCACAGCGCCCACCAAACAACAGCCGCTTTTATTCTGAACGCATCAATTATTAGCGATGATAACGGTGGATTTTCGAATGCTCCGTTGGCAAGTGTCCCAGGTAAAAAATGTCCTTGTCAGTGACGTAATTGTCGTGCCCACGTATTTTTCGATATTGCTCCTGGTACAGTTCGGTCCGCCTCTTTCTGTCGGCTATGGGCACGTTGGTTGTGGTGCCGCCATGAATTTGATGGAAACTGCCTTCACCGATGATTTGCACAGGGTTGACGCCCGGGCTGTCGCAAGCCCGTTTGTACAGATCCAAGTTTACAAAGCCTCCCCCCGGTAGATTGAAGGCCTCATCGGCACCGCCCAATGCCTCAAAGCGGGATCTTCGAAGGAACAGGCAATTGGATTCAAACACTTTATGGAGCCAGTTTGTTCCAGCGGATCCTGCCCTGAAAGGAGTGCCTATCTCGAATAATCGGTAGCCGTCACTTGGCCAGTTAACAGAGCTCAGTAATTGATCTTCGATGCTCTGGTTGTAGCCATCAGCCATCGAGTGGTTCTGCTCGTCGGGGCCCAGAAAAAAATACCTCAACGCCACGACCGCTTCAGGCATAGCAAGATCGGCTGCCATTGCCAATTTGAAAACCCCTGGGGTCAACAGGTGTGCGCCATCTATCATCAAACACAGAATTTCCCCCGTCGCCTGCTGGGCGCCCAGGTTGATAGCCTGGGCCGGTGAGGGGTGAGCATCATCGAGACGAAGATATTTCACCGGGGCATCAATGTGAGACCATGTAGCAGGGTCGAGTGGCTGGGTAGAGCCGTTGTCTATCAGAATAACCTCGTAGCCGAGTTCCGCCGCTTCCAGCTGGTAGTCTCTACTCAGTGAGGTCAGGGTTCGAGGAATTTCCCGAGCCATGTTGTGAGCAATAACGATGACCGACAGACGAGTGGGTTGTAGAGCGGAGTTTGCTGCCATGATGACGCCTTCAATCTTTACTGGAGTCTAACTCATGTTTTTCAAGGCGATGACTCCGATTGCACACTGCCCTGGCGTCGTGAGGCTTCAGGTTTGAAGAATCTGTCTCCTCGTTGGTTCTCTTTGCGAAGCGGTATTCGAGGTGCAGGAGATTACCTCGAAAGTGTTGATACTCTGCGTGGTTGGGCCATCGTTATGGTCTTTTTGTTTCACGCTTGGGGTATTAGCGGTGCGCCCGAAGCCGTTACAGGCGCTGTTTTGCTGCTCGCCTTCGTAGCGGCTGGCAGGACCGGCGTCACATTATTCTTTGTGATTAGTGGCTTCCTACTGAGCCTGCCCTGGTTGTCGTCAAAGCTCCAAGGCGAACCATCCCCTAGGGTTGGCAACTACTACCTTGCAAGGGTTCTAAGGATTCTGCCTTTGTACTGCTGTGCGGTAGGGTTTTCTGCCGTGGTATCTGGAGAGTGGCAGGTGGCGCTGCGGGCCATCACCTTCCAATTCGTGGGCTTTGAGATATTTCCTTTCAGTGTGGTGTGGTGGACGCTGACCACTGAGGTCCAGTTCTATCTGTTGTTACCGCTACTGATGTGGTTGCTGTTGGCAGGTCCCTTGCATCGTATTTGCCTGATTATCCTTCTACTGGCGTGGGGCTTTTTCTATTTTACGGAGGTCCTATCGAACCCTGGTGGCGAAGTTGTTGGCTCTTACTTTTTCACCAAATCGATTTTTGCGCGCCTGCCCGCTTTTCTTGTGGGCATTGTCGCTGCCTGGATCTACCTTCGTTTGCGGAGCAAGCCTGCGTTAACTGCTCGCCGCACGAGGGTGCTGGGCATGCTGGTTATTGGACTCAGTGTGTTGATCCTGGACCGTATATTGCGGGCGACAGTCAGTCTGGGGGAACTGGCTTCCGAGAGGAGTTGGCATATCCACCACACCTACGAATCTTTACTGTGGATGGCAGTGCTGCTCGCCTTTGTGCTTCCAGGTCGGTCTGGGATGTTGGTTAGTTTTCATCGTTGGATGGCCTACATCGGGAAGCTGTCTTATTCGCTGTATCTGTGGCACGTGCCTGTGTTGTTCTATTTGATTTACCCGCTTAAAGGACGGATGGGGGAGGATTATTACGGGTCATCAGCATTTTATCTGCTGCCAGTAATGGCGTTCATTATGAGCTTGTTGGTTTCGGTACTGACCTACCGGTGGATAGAGCTGCCGGCTCTCAACTTCAAACGTCGGCTGCCTGTTTAATCTCAGTCAGCCGCCTTGGCTCGGGTTAGCCAACACCGATTTCACTTCCCGGAACCATCACCAGCGCAGTGGAACCTGGTTTGCTGGAAAATTTTTTTCACCGAAAAACCACGTCTCTATCGCGTAGCGGGGTGCAGTGAACTGGTCGGCGTGCTGGGTCCTGTGAATTAAGAAGTGATCAAAAAAGAACACATCACCCGGCTCAAACTGCGGAGTAACAATGTCGGCGTCTGCCAACACCCCGGCGAGTGATTTCTCGCCGACCGACCATTCAAAAATACCGTCACCGGTATCTGCTCCCACTATATGCCTGAGTCGCTTCGATACGACGTCCATACTGGGTGCCCCGGAATCACCGCCACAGCGGCTCACAGGAATCCACATGTTCAAACTATTAATGCCTGCTCCCATAAAGGCGCCGTCCTGGTGCCAGCCGTCGGGCCCAATAGGAGTCTTTGGCCGTCTGAGTACCCATTTGCGTGCCGCCAAGCAGGGCTGCTCGCCCAAATAGTTCAACACGATCTCCCTCACACCGGTGCGCTCAAAGAACTCCAGCAGATGCTCGCAAACACCAGCGGATTCCACACACAGGGCAGAACCACCCTTGCGATTGAAGCTGCGGGCGTTACCCAGCTTGGGTTCAGGCAGTAGGTCAGTCAGATTACTGGGCGGGTTTTGAAAAACATCGGGATTGGCCTGTGAATGTCGCCGGGATTCCTCGGTTGAGTCAGTCAGTTCCATAACCCTGTCGATGACATCCCGATACGCTGCAACTTCACGGGAATCGAAATAACCCCGAACAATGAGACAACCTGCCGTAGCCATGGCAGATCGCAGGGCCGGATCGTTGAAGTCCCGGCCAGGGATTTCCGGGATGCCCGAGGATACCGGCCATGGCGGCTGGCCGTTTTCCCCATCAAGGGGCCTTGCGCCCGATACCGGGGCTTTGTCGTTGAAGTAGGCAAGACGTTCTGTGATGCGACGCCTGTCCTCCACACTGTCCCGGTTCACAATGCTGTCAAGCAAACCCAATTTTGTATCCTCTCGGCCTGTGCCGGTATGCTCGTTACCGCCAGTATTCATCACCTGGGAGTCCGCAACGGAGCCGTCGTCAGAACTTACCGCATAACCGTGAAGGCTTGAATAGGGGATCACGGAGAAGAGGATGGGTCAGTGCCATCAATACCCAGGTGACGATTCGCCGCGGGCTTGAGAGGGGGTATTGGCGGGCAGCGCATTGGTCATCGCCTGTCGATTTACCAGGGTGTCAATACTGCCTGCTACACCAATTAATAAAAAAGGCCACCCGAAGGCGGCCTTTTCGAAAATATGGCTCCGCCTGCTGGGCTCGAACCAGCGACCCACTGATTAACAGTCAGTTGCTCTACCAACTGAGCTAAGGCGGAAGGGCTTCCCGAGGGAAGGCGCGAATAGTAATTAGCGGCCTGTGGAGTGTCAACACCCCCCATCAGCGGCGGCACTAGTCGACCAAGCCATGACAACCGTACCAACAATTCATTCATACTCCAGGGATGTAGACCCGGGTCAGGGGTGCGGAGGCGGCAGTTGGCGAAAAAGTTTGAAATTTCGAGCAGTTACGAGCCTGCGGGGGACCAACCTGAGGCCATCAGGCAACTGGTGGAGGGTATTGAGGCGGGTCTGGCGTCACAAATCCTGTTGGGGGTCACGGGTTCGGGCAAGACCTTCACCATGGCTCATGTGGTAGAGCATATGCAGCGTCCTACCATTGTCATGGCACATAACAAGACCCTGGCGGCCCAGCGGGACGGTGAGTTCAAAGAGTTCTTTCCGAACAACGCCGTGGAGTACTTTGTTTCCTACTACGACTACTACCAGCCCGAGGCCTACGTGCCGTCCTCCGACACCTTCATCGAGAAAGATGCCCAGGTGAACGACCACATCGAACAGATGCGTTTGTCTGCCACCAAGGCCCTGCTGGAGCGAGAGGATTGCCTTGTTGTCGCCACGGTCTCTGCCATCTACGGTCTGGGCGACCCAGAGTCCTACTTCAAGATGGTGATGCATCTGTCCCGGGGGGAGATCATTGATCAGCGCGGCATCCTGCGCCAGCTGGCCGAACTGCAGTACACCCGAAACGATATCGATTTCCGCCGTGGCACCTACCGTGTACGGGGTGATGTGATTGATATTTTTCCCGCGGAATCCGACGAACTGGCGA
>JAAXJC010000045.1 GCA_012270045.1 Luminiphilus sp. | reverse complement strand
ACCTCAAGCGCCGAGTAGGTGTTGGTCGTCTCATCAAAATACACATCGACACTCTGGCAACCAGCGTAACTGCGGGTACCGGGCAACGCCCCACGTAACATATCCCCCACCGCCTGGGCAGCACCCTCCTTGCATTTGAAATCGACACAGACCAGATATTTCATATTGTTATTCCCGTTTCTTGCTGACCAAAATTAAACGCCACCCGGCTAGTATCGTCACCGGCAAGCGTGGCTCAAGGGGAAGGTGCTGCAGCCCCGGGAAAAGCCCTTAATGTCGAACTGTCCGACAATGTCTTTTGGTGCTAGCGTGACGCCTTCTGCCCTAACCATAACAAGGAAACGACACCATGATGAACACGGAAATCATCCTCGCCCTGGTGCTGCTTGCAGTGCATGTGTGGCTGGTGCCCATGGCCTTCAGCCTGGCCCATGCCAAATGGTTGCTGGGGGCCCGGGACGAAACGGTGGAATTATCCCTGCTGACCCTTAGAGCTAAACGTGCCGCTGCCAACTACATGGAATCCCTGCCGGCATTTTTGGCCATCGCGCTGCTGTTGAAGATCGAGGGTGTGGATAGTGGCAGCCTGGCGCTCTACTGGCTGTCATTGCGCGGGGTGTATCTGCTGCTGTATGTCCTGGGCACACCGATTATTCGCTCGCTGGTGTGGATATTGTCGGTAGCCGTCATGGTCAACATGGCGCTGTTGCTGTTCTGAAATTGGCTTTCGACCCGGCCAGATGATCAATCCGGCGTTGTAATCCATAGAGGCTCCCCTCACCGGGAAATAACAACGAATGGGGTCGGCCCCTCAGCGCTTCGCCCAGTGTGACCGGGGACTGCTACCCAGGGCACAACCTTTGCTAAGGTAAGGGCTTGCAAGTAATTCAATAAAGGGAGCGTTTAGCGTGACAGGAACCTACACCACCTCGGGCCGAGGCCAACTGTACAGTGATATCACCAGGACCGTGGGGGATACGCCCTGTGTCAGGCTGAACCGTATCGCCCCGGACCACGTGGACGTTTACGTTAAGGTCGAGTCCTTCAACCCCCTCAGCTCGGTCAAGGATCGCCTGGCGCTGAACATCATAGAGGCGGCGGAGCGCAGCGGTAAATTGCAGCCGGGGCAGACCGTCGTCGAAGCCACATCGGGCAATACCGGCATCGGCCTGGCCATGGTGTGTGCAGCCCGGGGCTACCCGCTGGTCATCACCATGGCGGACAGCTTTTCCATTGAACGACGAAGGCTGATGCGCTTCCTTGGCGCCAAGGTAGTACTGACACCCCGGGCTGAAAAAGGCATTGGGATGTACCGCAAGGCCCGTCAGCTCGCCGCGGACAACGGCTGGTTTTTTGCCGCCCAGTTTGAATCCGAGGCCAACGCTGATATCCACGAAGCGACCACGGCCAGGGAAATCCTCGCCGATTTCAGCGACTCGCGATTGGACTATTGGGTAACTGGCTACGGTACCGGCGGTACCGTAACAGGGGTTGCCCGGGCGCTGCGCAGGGAGCGACCCGAGTGCAGGATCATTCTTTCCGAGCCCCACAATGCCGCACTGCTGGGTTCCGGTGAAGCCCAGGCACGGAACGACGACGGTTCACCCGATGGCAGCCACCCGGCCTGGGAGCCCCACCTCATCCAGGGCTGGACACCGGACTTTATCCCGCTGGTTCTGCAGGAGGGCATCGACCACAACGGCTTCGATAAAGTCATGCCCGTCGACGGCCAGGACGGCATGGCCTGGGCCCAGCGACTGGCCCGGGAGGAAGGCATACTGACCGGTGTTTCGGGCGGTTCAACCCTGGCCACGGCTATGGAGGTGGCGGAACAGGCTGAAGCCGGCAGCGTGATGCTGGTTATGCTGCCCGATACGGGTGAGCGCTACCTTTCAACGCCGCTGTTTGAATCCATTCCCGCAGAAATGACCCCCGAGGAACAGGCCCTTGCGGACTCTTAATTTGGTATTGCCTTCGTGATCGGAAGGATTTTGGCCATGTTCGCCAGTGAGGAGGTTGCTGCAGCCACCTCCGGCGACGATCGCAGGCAGTTGGCCTCTGCGGCCCTGTTGATCGAAGTTGCCAAGGCAGATGCCAGCTTCAGTGACGATGAACGTGATGCGCTGCTAAACCTGCTGGGCCATACCTTTGCACTGGACCCAACGTCCTTGGCGGAACTCGAAGTGCTGGCCGCGCAACGGTCGGATGAGGCCGTGTCACTGCATGAATTTACCCGGCAAATAGTCGACAACAGTACCGCTGAAGAGCGCTGTGAACTGATCGGACTGATGTGGCAGGTGGCCTACGCAGATGGTCAGCTCGACAAATACGAAGAGCATTTGATTCGCAAAGTCGCCGACCTGATCTACGTTTCCCACTCTGACATGATGAGGCTCAAACACCGATTTCGTCGGTGAGGGTGGCTACAACTTTGACCTGAGGCAACCGCTATGGACAACAACTGGCACAGCAGCGCCTGCATACTGTGTGAAAACAACTGCGGTATAAAAGTTCAACTCGGGGGCGAGCAAGGCCGGGAAATAGTGCGAATACGGGGTGACGAAGAGCACCCGGCATCAGCGGGCTACCTCTGTCAAAAAGCGTCGGGCCTGAACCACTACCAGAACGGCCGGGATCGGATAACCACACCCCTGAAGCGGCAGGCCGATGGCAGCTTTGCGCCCATTCCATGGGATCAGGCCTGCCGGGAGATCATGGATCGCTTCACCGCCATTCGGGACCAGCACGGCGGGGACAAGATTTTTTATTACGGCGGCGGCGGCCAGGGCAATCACCTGCCCGGCGCTTTTGCCGTTGCAACCCGCGCGATTCTGGGCAGCCGCTATCGCTCCAATGCCCTGGCGCAGGAAAAAACCGGCGAATTCTGGGTCAACGCACAGATGTTCGGTCATCAGGTACGGGGTGATTTTGAGCACTGTGATGTCGCCTTTTTCATTGGCAAGAACCCCTGGCAAAGCCACGGCGTGCCCAGGGCCCGGGCCTTTCTGAAGGATCTGCACAAGGATCCAAAGCGCCACATGATTGTGGTGGATCCGGTACTGACCGAGACCGCCAAACTGGCTGACATCCACCTTCGGGTCCGACCCGGCACCGACGCCTGGCTGCTCACGGCACTGGTAGCCCAGCTCATCCAGAGCGGCAACCTGGATGACAGCTGGTTGCAGGACCATACCGAGGGGCTGGAGCAGTTGCGGGAGTATTTCCTGGGCGTGGACGCGGTCGCCTATGCCGCCATGGCGGGCATTTCGGAAACACAGCTGGCTGAAACACTGGCCCTGCTCAAGTCGGCCAGGGGGCTGGCCGTTTTTGAGGACCTGGGCGTGCAGATGAACCGCCACTCCTCCCTGAACAGTTACCTTGAGAAACTGCTGTGGGTGCTACTGGGCCATTTCGGCGTTCCCGGCGGTCAGAACATTCCGGCGCAATTACAGAATGTGGCGGGCAGTGGACGGGTCAGCGGTGCTACGCCAGTGACCCAGGCTCCGATTATCAGCGGTCTGGTGCCCTGCAATGTGATTGCTGAGGAAATCCTCAACGATCATCCCGACCGATTTCGGGCCATATTGATCGAGGCGGCCAATCCGGTTCATTCCCTGGCTGGCAGTGACCATTTCAGGAAGGCGCTGCGCAGCCTTGATTTGACAGTGGTCATCGATATCGCAATGACCGAGACCGCCTCGGAGGCGGATTATGTCCTGCCCGCGGCAACCCAATATGAGAAATGGGAGGCCACGTTTTTTAACTTCGAGCTACACGCCAACTACTTTCATCTGCGCAAGCCCCTGTTTGCCGCATTGGGGGACAGCCTGCCCGAGGCCGAAATTCACGCACGCCTGATCGAGGCCTCAGCCGATGCACCGGTCGCACTGGTGGCAAAGCTGAAACAGGTCGCCGAAAGCGATGGACCCCAGGGGGTGATGGAAGCGCTGCTGGGAGAAATGGGCCAGGACAGCTCGGTTGCCCGTATGGCCAGCTATCTGCTGTATCGGTCACTGGGCCCTCTGCTGCCCGACAACGCCAGGGAAGCTGCTGTGTTACTGCCCTTGGCCCTGCAGTTTGCCGGAAGGGAAAGCGAGTCACTGGCCCGGGCGGGCTATGCGGGGGATCCAGTCAGTCAGGCCCTTGCGCTGTTCGACGCGATGACCAAGCAACACTCGGGCGTGGTGTTTGCCCGGGATACCGAGCAGGATTCCTGGCGCCGACTGGGGCCAGATCGGCCTATCAATCTGGTTATCCCCCCGTTGCTGGCTGAGCTGGAGGGCTTGTCCAAGGGCCCTGAAACAATGACCAGCAGCCAGTATCCCTTTGTGCTCTCCGCCGGGGAACGCCGGGACTACTCGGCCAATACCATCTACCGCGGACCCGAGTGGCGCCGCAAAGACCGCACGGGCGCTTTGCGCATCAATCCCGAGGACGCCAGATCCCTGGGAGTCCAGGACAATGAGCAACTGCGTGTGACGTCCGAGGCAGGGACGGCGATCACCTGTGTCCAGATCAGCGACCGGATGATGCCCGGACACCTGTCCCTGCCGAACGGTTTTGGGCTGGATAATGCCAATGGCGAGCGCTCAGGTGTCGCGGTGAACGAACTCACCAGCCCCGGGCATCGGGATAAATTTGCCGGCACGCCATTTCACAAGTCGGTGGCGGTACGCCTGGAGCGAGTGGAGAGCTAGCCCACCCACAGAAGCCCATGACTTGGGTGGCGGTATCCCAGGGACTGCGGTTTACTGCATGTCGTCCAGGGGCACGCGGGTTACAACACGAACCACCACAGGCCGCCAGGGCAGCAAGCGAAAAGCCCTGATAAAGAAGGTCTGGAAGATGCCAATGCCCAGCCACAGCAGAAAGGCGTCCGAGCGCCAGGTAGCGAGAAATCCCTGTACCCGCCCCAACCACCCTTCCCGCTCCGGCAGGCCTTCAATGTTCAGGCTCGCCTCGCAGCGCTGGGAAGCACAGTTACTGACTTCGTCATAGGTATCGATTACCTGTCCAACGACACCGGACACATCCACGATTGGCACGACAAAGGAGAGCAGGCTGAACAACAGGGCCGAGAAGCCCACCCAGGCCAGTACATCGCTGATACGCTTCCTAACGGGGCTTGCCACAAGCTATCCGGTCAAACCAAGGGTTCAGCGCAACCCGGCATTAATTGAGTCGAGAAACCGAGAGCCGGGACACAACTGCTGCTCGGTCATCGAGTTCAGGGGCCGACGCGCGGTCCCGAGCACATCGTGTAATTCTTCGCTGTCGCGCTGGATATAGAGCAGGCCTGTCAGGATCTTGCCCTCGCGAGCATAGTGACTGGTGGCTTCCAGAGCGGACTGACGGTCCTCTATGTCGTAATCGTTGTCCTGCTTGTACAGGCGAACCACAGAGCCATCGTGCATGCAGACTTCACAGGTGGCGCCGGAATCGTAGGTGGCCGTGATCTCCTGGCGCATGGGCACGAAATCCACAGGCATACCCGAGTTGGCTCCCCGCACGTACTCATAACTCTTGGTCGACTCGCTGTGGTTATTGAAGGTGACACAGGGCGATACGACGTCCAGCAGGGCAAAGCCCCGGTGACTGATGGCGGCCTTGATAAGCGGGATCAACTGCTGCTTGTCCCCTGAAAAACTGCGACCGACGAAGGTGGCGCCAATTTCGATGGCCAAGCGGGCCAGATCGATGGGGGAGTACATATTGATATCCCCCTTTTTGTTGGGGGAGCCCGTGTCCATGGTGGCCGAATCCTGCCCCTTGGTCAGCCCGTAACAGCCGTTATTTTCGACGATGTAGGTCATATTGAGATTACGCCGAACCACATGGGCAAACTGGCCGAGGCCGATTGAGGCGGTATCACCGTCGCCGGAGATTCCGATGTAAATCAGGTCCCGGTTGGCCAGGTTGGCCCCCGTTGCCACCGACGGCATGCGGCCATGCACGCTGTTGAAGCTGTGGGAACCGGAAAGAAAATAAGCCGGTGTCTTGGAAGAACAGCCAATCCCGGACAACTTGGCCACTTTATGGGGCTCGATATTCAGCTCGAAGCAGGCATCTATGATTGCAGCGCTGATCGAGTCATGACCACAACCGGCGCACAAAGTCGAAAGCCCACCCTCGTAGTCCTGCCGTGTCCGGCCCAAATCATTGATCGGAGCCTCGGGGTGCCTGAAGCTGGGTTTGACGTAGGTCATGCTGTTTCCTCCTCGACTGCGGCGCGCCGTGTCAGGGGCGTGACGTTGCCGTGGGTAATGTAGTTGCGGATCATGCCGGCGATTTTCCGCGCGGTGACCGGCAAGCCGTCATATTCCAGAATGGGGATGAGCTTTTCCTTGGCCTCGGCACTGGTCTCGTTGAGCATCAGTCGGCGCATCTGGCCGTCCCGGTTCTGCTCAATGACAAATATCCGGTCGTGTTCCCGGATGAATTTTTCGACATCCATATTGAAAGGGAAGGACCGTATGCGCATGGTGTCCAGGTCAATCCCCTCTTTTTCAAGGATCTCAATGGCCTCGTACGCGGGGGAGGCCGTGGTGCCAAAGAACACGGCACCGTGACGGGTCTCCATCTCGGACTGCTTTATTTTCGGCTCGGGCACCAGTGACTTGGCGGTTTCAAATTTCTTCAGTAGCCGATCCATGTTGCGCACATATTCGGCACCGTCTTCGGTATAGGCGGCGTATTCGTCACGGGAGGAGCCCCGGGTGAAATACGCTCCTTTCTCAGGGTGGGCCCCCGGATAGGTTCGATAGGGTATGCCGTCACCGTCTACATCCTTGTAGCGACCAAAGCGCTCCTCCATTCGATCGAGATCTTCGGCGCTCAGTACTTTACCCCTGTCGTAGCGGAAGTTGTCATCGAACTCCAGGGGCGGCGACATCCACTCGTTCATCCCCAGGTCGAGGTCGCTCATGATGATAATGGGGGTCTGCAGGCGCTCAGCCAGGTCAAAGGCCTCGACCGTCATGCTGAAGCACTCCGCCGGGGTCGCGGGGAACAGCAGCACGTGCTTGGTGTCGCCGTGGGAGGCATAGGCCGCCATCAGGACATCGGACTGCTGGGTGCGCGTGGGCATCCCCGTGGAGGGCCCCGCACGCTGTACGTCGATCAGCACGGTGGGCACCTCGGCGAAATAGGCCAGACCGAGAAACTCGCTCATCAGGGACACCCCGGGACCGCTGGTTGCGGTGAACGCCCTGGCACCGTTCCAATTGGCACCGATCACCATACCCAGGGCAGACAACTCGTCCTCCGCCTGGATAATCGCGTAATTTTTCTTGCCAGTGCCCGGGTCAATACGCAGCCGACGACAATATTTATCGAAGGCATCAACCACGGACGTTGATGGGGTAATGGGGTACCAGGCGGCCACGGTCGCCCCGGCGTAAACGGCGCCCAGTGCGGCCGCTGTGTTGCCGTCCATCAGGATGTTGTCGAAGTCCTCAATGTGCTTCGCCACGCGATGTCCACGTTCGAGGTGGATACCAATGGGGCAGTCAAAATGGGTACTGGCGTACTGGTGACCCAACTCCAGCGCATAGATATTGGGGGTAATCAGCTTTTCCTTGCCCTTGAACTGGTCAGCCACCAGATCCTTGAGCACGTTGAAATCTATGTTCATCAGCGCCGACAGCGCACCCACATAGATGACATTCTTGAACAGCAGGCGCTGGCGGGCATCGGTGTATTCCCGCAGGCAAATATCAGTGAACGGTATGCCGATGTAATTGACATCCTCACGCACCAGCCTCAGGTCCAGTGGCTTGGTGGAGTCATAGATAAAATAACCCCCGGACTCGACCTCGGCCACGTCACGTTTGATGCTCTGCGGATTGACGCAGACCATGATGTCGGTGCCCCCGCGGCGCCCAAGGTAACCGTCCTGGCTGACGCGAACCTCATACCACGTGGGCATGCCCTGGATATTGGAAGGAAAGATATTTCTTGGGCTGACGGGGATACCCATCCGGAAGATGGCCTTGGCAAACATACTGTTGGCGCTGGCCGAGCCAGTGCCATTCACGTTGGCAAACTTTATGACGAAGTCATTAATGGACTGCTTTGCTTGCATGGGCTTCCAGCCTTGGTGACGCTGTAGAAGAATCGTTGCATGTCCCAGGCACCCGTGGGGCAGCGTTCGGCGCACAGGCCACAGTGCAGGCAGACATTCTCATCCTTGACCATCACCCGTTGGGTCTGGGGTAAGGCTGTGGACACATACAGATCCTGGTCCTGATTGCGTGCCGGTCGGCGCAAGGACTCACGCAGTGCCGGTTCATCGTTGTTATCAATAAAGTTGATACAGTCCGTTGGGCAAATATCGACGCAGCCATCGCACTCTATGCATTTGGAGGTGGTAAACACCGTCTGCACGTCACAGTTCAGACAGCGCTCCGCTTCCTGGTAAGCCACCGAGGGATCAAAACCCAGTTCAACCTCTACTTTGCGGTCTTTGAGGGCTTTCTCTTTGCTGACATGGGGTACTGGGTAGCGGTCGTCGGTAGACACCTCGCTGTCGTAGCTCCACTCGTGCACACCCATTTTCTGGCTGACCAGGGTGACGCCTGGAGCGGGTCGCTGGTCCACCCGACCCTCCTTCAGGAACAGGTCAATGGAAATGGCCGCCTGGTGGCCATGGGCCACGGCGGTAATAATATTTTCGGGTCCGAAGGCGGCATCACCACCGAAGAACACCTTTTTCAGGGAACTCTGGAACGTAGTCTTGTCGACCACCGGCATGTCCCACTTGCCGAACTCAATGCCCAGATCCCGCTCAATCCAGGGAAAGGCATTGTCCTGGCCAATGGCTATGATGACCTCATCGGCCTCGAAGAAAACCTCCTCCCCCGTGGGCACCAGTTCCCGCTTACCGTCGGCGTCATAGACCACGTTAACAACCGTGAACCGCATGCCCTTGAGGACACCATCCTCATGCACAAACTCTTTCGGCACGTGGTTGTTGATAATCGGAATATCTTCCGCCACCGCGTCCTCGATCTCCCAGGGCGACGCTTTCATCCGGGCAAACTCGGATCGGACCACGACCTTGACATCGTCGCCACCGAGACGGCGGGCGGTGCGACAGCAATCCATGGCGGTGTTACCCCCACCCAGCACCAGCACACGTTTGCCTATTTTCGCCGTGTGTTCGAAGGCGACCGAGGCCAGCCAATCAATACCCACGTGAATTGACTTCTCACAGGCCTCCCGACCGGGAATATCGAGATCACTGCCCCTGGGCGCACCGGTGCCTACGAAAACCGCGTCGTAGCCCTGCTGCAGAATAGATTTGAGACTGGATACATAGGTCTGGAAGTGCTGCTTGATGCCCATGTCCAGAATGAAATTCACCTCTTCATCAAGGACCTCGGGGGGCAGCCTGAATACGGGTATCTGACTGCGCATAAAACCGCCACCCAGGGGCTGGTCATCATAGAGATCCAACTGATAACCCAGGGGCGCGAGGTCACGGGCCACGGTGAGGGAGGCGGGACCGGCACCGATCAGCGCCACCCGTTTACCGTTGCCTTCCAGCGGCGCCTTGGGCAGCAGGTGGGAGACTTCGTCCTTGTTGTCGGCCGCCACACGTTTCAGCCGGCAAATGGCGACCGCTTCCTCCTCGACCCGACCACGGCGGCAGACCGGCTCGCAGGGACGATCGCAGGTGCGCCCCAAAATGCCGGGGAACACATTGGATTCCCAGTTAACCATGTAGGCATCGGTGTAACGACCGGCAGCGATCAGGCGAATGTACTCCGGCACCGGTGTGTGGGCCGGACAGGCGTACTGACAATCCACCACTTTGTGGAAGTATTCAGGATTGTTGGTATTGGTTGCTTTCACAGCACTACTTCTTTTTATCTTCCCCCAACTACAACTTGACACATTGGCTGTCAGAAAAAAAGGTGAGTAAACACATCTTTTGACGGCTTTCCCAAAAGCGCAGGTTTAGAACCCCTGAGCGGCGAGACCAGCGAGGGAAAAGGGTTCATCCGGTGCCAGATCCGCGACATCACCCCACAGCGCCCTATCCGCCAGCGCCGTATCAAAAACCTCGACCAGGCTGCGAACCTGTCCATCCAGCACACGGAAGATATGGACGTAGACCTGGTTGTATTCGGGGCCACCCCCACGGGCAAAGCCCTCATTCTGGGCCAGGGCGACAACCACGTCCCCGGCCCGGCACACAACCCTGTGATCAGCGCAGAAGACCATGGCCGTCGACTCCACGCAGCCGAATACGTGGGGCAGAACATCATTGAAAAAACGGGTTTTACCCTGATAAACACCCGACAACACGTGGTCCCGGGTTGGGCAGGTCAGGACAAAGTCCTCATGTATGATGTTGTACAGCTGTTCTGTAGCTCCCGTGCGAATGGCGGTGTAAAACTGATCGACAATGGCTTCCATGGCGATGACCTCAAACTTCTTTTGGCGCTGTTTGCAGTGATGGTTTCCACTGGAGCCGTGGACCTTGGTCCCGGCAGTGTAGCCCGCCCTGCCAACCGTTGTCAGACATCTGGGGCGTAGTCCCAGGGTGCAACGCAGTGCCGGCTTTTCCCGCTGTGGCGGCTACCGATACTGGTTGAAGCGGCAGTGGAGCACGCTGCCCGGGGTGACGCTGGTTGGCTTGAACCCCTCAAGCGCCGACGCCCGCAGGGACGATGCCACCCTGCGCCGGGTCATTGGCTTTGCCCGGGACTGGGGCTTCGGAGCCGTCACGGTGGTCAATTTGTTTGCCTGGCGCACACCCCGGCCCGCTGAGCTTAAACGGGCCGAGGATCCGATCGGGCCAAGAAACAATTACTGGCTGCGCAGGGTTACCGGGTCCGGCGACCCGGTGGTCGTCGCCTGGGGCAATCACGGCAGCTATCAGGACCGGGACCAGTTTGTGCTGGCCATGATCGACAGGCCCCTGTGCATCGATGTCACCCGGGCGGGCCATCCGCGGCACCCCCTGTACTCGGCGGGGACCTGCCAACTCAGTGCATTTCCTCGCCACCGCTGACGTTGAGCGCCTCGCCGGTGATAAAGGTCGCCTCGTCAGAGGCCAGAAATGCCACTGCGGCAGCGGTATCCCCGGGCTGCCCCACCCGGCCAAGGGGCACACGCTCCGCGATTCCCGCCCGATAGTCCTCGGCACTCAAGCCGCGCAGGGCAGAAAAATACTCGCTCTGGGCCTTACCCATTGCGGTGGTGACGTGGTTTGGACATACCGCATTAACCCGGATACCCAGCGGCGCCAGATCGATCGCGGAGGTCCGGGTCAGACCGATCATGCCGTGCTTGGACGCCACATAGGGCGCCATTTGCCGAAACCCGGTCTTCGCTGCCTGACTGGCAATATTGATGACACTGCCACCCTCTGACATCACCCTGCCCGCCTCTCGGGTCATGAGAAAGGCGCCGGAGAGATTGACCGCAATCACCCGCTGCCAGTCCGCAAAATCCAGCTCGGGCAGCGGGCAGATGACATCACCGATCGCCGCATTGTTGATCACAATGTCGAGCCGACCCCACTCAGCCATCACGGTGCCAACAGCCGCAACCACAGAGTCTTCGCTGCTGATGTCACAGGGGACTGACAGCACCGGGTAGCCTTTGGCCTGCAGATCAGCAACAACGGCATTGGCGGCGCCATCATCATCGGGCGCCAGCACCGAAGCCAAATCGGTGACCACCAGCCGACAACCGGCGTCGCCCAAGCGTGTCAGTATGCCGTGGCCCAGCCCCCCCGGGCGCCCGGAACCGGTGCACAGGGCGACTTTGCCCGCCAGGCCCTTCATGCCAGCGGCTCGGTCACCATAAAGACGGGGTTCAGGGCGTAGGCCTGGAACTGGGCAGCGACAGCCTGCATTTCAGGTGTGCCCACCGCCCCCCTGAAGGCTTCCATATCATCGACTTCGATGAGCTCCACGTGGGAGTACGGCACCTCGGGATCGCCGTTCAACAGACCCCGGGCGGCGAGCACCTGGAATCCGGACACTCCGGGCAGCCTGCGCACATTGGGTATATCCACCGTTTGTGCCCAGCTCTCATAGTCTTCGAGTACGGTCTCGGGCTTCAGGTTAAAGAGCACTACTATTGTTGTCATAAGTGACCGGCCTCCCACTGGAAGCTGTTGTGAGCCGGAAGGGCATCAACAGCCGGTTTCAGTTTATGCGATACTCGGGAGTCGACAACATAACATGAGTGGCTGTTGACCACAGCGACAGGAGCGCCGCATGCACCGATCCCATGAGCACGGTATGGGTATCCCGCTGACCCAGGAAGACCGGGCGAGAAGAGCGTTTGTATCGAGCCTGCGCTCGCACGTTTTGCAACAGATGTCAGCGGGACTTCGGGACCATTTCGAAGGCGCCGTCGCACCGGAACACGCCAAACGGGGCGATAAACTGGGCGAGCCCGAGAAGATTCATCGGGCACTGCGCGGCGAGTTTCCTTTCAAGGCCTACAGCAGCGTGCGCACAGCGGCCCAGGAAATGGTGTTCGATGTGGTCAGCGACGCCGTCGATCGCAATCGCCAGGCACTGAATGAGCACAACCCGGCGGCGGACTGCGGCGGCACACTGACCCTCCACCCCGAACTGGACCTGCCGGTCAATGTTACCGGCATCGACGTGCACCTGGCGCCCGGCAGTTACCACGCCGAATACCAGGACCAGGATTTGTGCGCAGGAGCGGTATACGACAACTCCATCGAGGTGTTTGCCTTCGGCCAGTTCGGTCAGGAACTCAACGACATCGGCAGCACGCTGGCCAATTACATCCGACTCGCCTACCCCGAATTCAAACCCGACCGGATTCTTGACTGCGGCTGCACCATTGGCCACAACACCCTGCCCTGGGCGACGGCCTTCCCCGACGCCGAGGTGCACGCCATTGACGTCGCCGCACCGGTGCTGCGTTATGGCCATGCCCGGGCCCAGTCCATGGGTATCCCCGTACACTTTCGGCAGATGAACGCAACGGAGCTGGAATTCGGTGACGGCGAGTTTGATGTGGTGTTCTCCTCCATGTTCATGCACGAGCTACCGCTGAAAGATATTCAGGCCTACCTGCGTGAGGCCTACCGGGTGCTCAAGCCCGGCGGCGTGCTGTGGCAGATGGAGCTGCCGCCCATGGACGCCATGCCCGACTATGAAAATTTCTATATGAACTGGGATACCTACTACAACAACGAGCCCTACTACGGCACCTTCAGACGCCAGGACTATCGCAAGTTGCTGACTGACGCCGGCTTCCGCGACGGGGATTTCATCGAAGCGACGATGCCCCGTTATACCTTCGTTGGAGAGGAGGCCTTCAAAGCCGCCCTCGCCGGCGACAATACCTTTGACACCCTGACCGGCCGTATGGACCCCAAAGGAACCCGCTGGTACGGCTTTGGCGCCTGGAAGGCCTAGGAGCCGGCCATGCGACAGATTCCCAGAAAACGCCGCGGCCAACGGCATCGGTTTTTTGATGCTGACGGGGTCGATGAACTGCTGAGCTGTGTGTTGCGCCTGACCGCGGAGATATCTGCGGTGAAAGAACGGCTGTACCTGGCCGAGCGGGTATTGGCAAAACAGGGCCTGGATATCAGCGACGCCATTGAAAGCTATGAACCCGATGACGGGGAACAGGCCGAACTCGCTGCCAGCCGGGAGCGCCTGATCCAAACAGTGCTCGCGCAGCTGGGCAACGCCGGGGATGCCAGCCCCATCCCCGATGAAAATCCCCCGGGCTCCGACGCCACCGGCGGCTGAGCCGACCACTCCGTGACCGACACCTACCCGACTCTGTTCAGCCCCATTGAACTGGGCGGTGTTCAACTGAGAAATCGCATTATCCATGCGTCCATTGTCACCAAATACGTCAGCCAGGGCCTGCCCACCGAGAAGCTGCTGAACTACTATCGGTCCCGGGCTGCGGGGGGCGCGGCGGCCATCATCACCGAGCCCCTGGCGATGACCGCCCACAACCGGATTCCCTCGCGACTGCGGGTGTGGGACGACCGGGAATTCGATGCCCTGCAGCGGGTTGCTGAAACAGTGAACCGTGAGGGCGCTGAGATTTTGGGGCAGGTTCAGGATTCAGGTCGCGGCCGTCATGCCGTCGGTCGCAACGACAGCGCGGTGGGCGCATCGGCCCTGCCCGACGATCTGAGCTGGACCGTGCCCTCGGTACTGTCCAGCGCTGAAATCAATGACATGATCGAAGACTGGGCCCGGGGCTGTGGGCGCCTGAGCCGGGCCGGCTTCGCCGGCGTTGAAATTTCGGCCGGCCACGGACACCTTTTTCACCAGTTTCTCTCGCCCTGGTCCAACCACCGGCAGGACGAATACGGCGGGGACCTCGAGGGCCGAACCCGATTCCTGCGGGAACTGGTCGCAGCTATTCGTAACGAATGCCCGCAGCCCTTTATCATCAGCCTCAAGTTGCCCGGTGACGACGGCGTACCGGGGGGCATCGATCTGCCTATGGCCCAAGACATCGCCGGCCGCCTGGGCCAGCTTCAGGGAGTGTTCGATTGCTGGACCTGGGTCTGGGGTGCCCACGCGCGCTCACTGTACAAGCACCTGCCCGATGCCCACGGTGACCGGCATCCCTATCTGGAACATATCAAAACACTGCGCCAAGCTGCTCCGGCCGTGGCCAGCGGTGCCATCGGCTACCTGACCGACCCGAACGAGTGCGAGACGGCGCTCACCGACGGGTCGGCGGATGTGGTTTTCCTGGGCCGGCCCCTGATCACCGACCCGGCGTTTCCCCGCAAAAGCCAGCAGGGTCGGGAGGCCGACATCCGCTATTGCGTGTCCTGTAATACCTGCTGGCGCAGCATCATCGATGGCGCCGGGCTGGAATGTGACAACAATCCAAGGGTCGGGGAAGTCGATGAACACGACTGGCAGCCCGTACAAATCGCCAGCAGCAAACACGTCGCGATTGTAGGCACCGGCGTCGCCGCCCTGGAGGCCGCGTTGACCGCAGCCCGCCGGGGTCACCGGGTGACGGTTCTTGGCGACCACGACAACCCCGGCGGCAAGACCCGCCTGCATGCCCAACTACCCGGTGGTGAGAACCTGTCCAGCGTCTATGACTACCAGTACCTTACTGCCACACGACTCGGGGTCCGTTTCGAACTCGGCCGGCAGGCAACCCTGCAGGATATTCTGGCTTGCCAGCCCGATATCACCCTGCTGGCGACAGGTGCCCGTGCGACTGTCCCGCACTGGCTGGGCGATGACTGGGCCGAGGCGGGTCTGGTACCGGGCATACGGGAGTTGGCGAACCAGTTGCTGAATCGCAGCGATATCACCGAGGGCCGGCTAATTATTGTCGACCAGGATCACACCGAACTGACTTATGCGGCGGCGGAGCTGTTCGCTGCCCGCTTTTCTGCTGTCACCATCGTTACCAGTCGCGAGCGAATCGCCCACGACGTGTCGCTGATCAACCGCCAGGGCATTTACCAGCGGCTGCACGATCTGGGGATTGCCCTACTGTGCAACGTTGAGCCCCACAGCCTGGATCCCCTGGAGCAAGCCGAGCTTGCCGTGCGAAATGTCTATTCAGGCGAGGTGACCCTGTTGCAGGATGTGGTGGCTCTGACCCACGCCAGCAGTCGAGTCCCGAACGACCAACTGCTCAAGCCGTTACAGGATGAGGGCCTGGACGTACGCACCATTGGTGACTGCAGGGCACCACGCTCCCTGCTGGCGACCACCCGGGAGGCCTACCGGGTCGCCGCAGGACTCTAGACCGGCGGATCCGCGAACAACCCCACCGACGCGGGCTCACCCTCCTGGAACAGCAGCGCGCGCTTGCGCAAAAATCGGGTCAGCCCGGCGGGTCCCATCCGGGAACCACCCATGCCCGACAAGCGAAAGCTGTTCTTCTCGACATCGTTCACAACGCCGGTCAATGAGGCATCGTTGATACTGACCGCACCCACCTGCAGGCGACTGGCGACGGACGCTGCCGTGTCCGCGTTTCTTGAAAATACTGCACCCGACAGCCCAAAAACCGAGTCATTAGCCAGCGCCACGGCCTGGTCAAGGTCCTCAAACCGCTGCACGGGAATCACCGGACCAAAGGTCTCCTCCTGCATCAGGGCCATGTCCTGGCTGACATCAACCACTACGGTCGGTGGATACCAGAGGCCACCCGCTTCGATAATGTTGCCACCGCGCAATACCCTGGCGCCCCGGGCAACAGCCTGGTCAACCTGGTCCTGTATGGTCTCCGCCTGACTGGCGAAGATCAGGGGCGCAATATCCCCCGAGCCGTCCTCGGACAGCGTCAATGACAGTTCGTCCAACTGTGCCAGCAGTGTAGCCAGGAAGGCGTCGTAGACGTCCGCGTGACAGTAGATGCGCTCCAGGGACTGGCAGGCCTGTCCGGTCATGCCCACCGCGCTGCGAATCACTGCCCGGGCGGCGATATCGAGATCGGCGTCGGCGAGGACAAGCGCCGGGTCCTTACCCCCAAGTTCCAGAAAGGCCGGGATGAAGCGCTCGGCGGCCTGTCGTGCTACCTGGCGACCCGTTGCCACACTGCCGGTGAAGCAGACCGCGTCCGCCCGGTCAATCATCGCCCGACCGGTCTCGGCATCACCGGTGACAACACGGAAAACCGCCGCCAGTTCCGGGACACGGGACAGCGCCGCCTGCAGCGGGGCGATGAACCGGGGCGTCACTTCAGAGGGCTTCAACAAAACGCTGCAGCCGGCCGCCAGCGCCGGTGCGCTGTCAATCATCGCCAGCAGCAGCGGTACGTTCCAGGGGCTGATGACGGCGACCACCTCGTAGGGTATCGCGACGTGGCTGAAACTGACGCTCGCCACCTGTTGGGATCGACCGCAGTCATTGATCGCGTCCAGTTCCGTCTCTATCCGTTCGGCCCAGTGCCGCAGCAACTCGATGGCGCGCACCACTTCAAACTGCGCAAAGGTGCGCCGACCGGTATCGACAGACAGCTGTTCAGCGAGATCGGAAAACTGGGCCTGCAGTTCGTCGGCAAAGCGGGTCAGGATGGCGGCCCTGCCCGCGGCACCCCGGGCCAGCCAGGCACCCTGGGCGGCACGCAGCTGGTCCGCCCAGGCGGCGACGGCGCTGCTGTCCGCCGCTGGAATCTCGGTATCGTACTCACCGGTCCGGGGATTTCTTACCGGTATCACGCGCCCGGGGCCAGAAGCCATGTCAGGCAACCGAGGCGGCTGCCGGCCGCCACCCCCTGGGCAGCCCCGCCTCGGCGGCGAAGCCATACCAACTTTCCCCGGGCAGCAGATCAGCCACCGCGTGGCGTACCTGCAACAGGACCTCCAGGTCGATACCGGTTGAATAACCCATGGATTCAAGGAGGAACACCAGGTCCTCGGTAACAATGTTGCCACTGGCACCCGGTGCGAACGGGCAGCCACCCAGTCCGCCCAGGGAGCTGTCGATGGTGGTGATCCCCAACTCCACGGCCTTCAGCACATTGGCCAGCCCCTGGCCCCGGGTATTGTGCAGGTGCACACCCGTCAGCACGCCGTCACCCATACGCCGCCAGATACCCGTGACCAAGGTCTCGAGTTGGGCTGGGTTACCCATACCCGTGGTATCGGACAGACCGATCTCTGCAACCCCAAGATCCAACACCCGGGCGGCGAGGCCAAATACCTGCTCCGGGGCTACGGGGCCTTCGATGGAACAGCCGAACGCCGTTGACAGTCCGACCTCAAAATGGGGTCGCCGTTCCGCTGGCTCGGCATCCACGAGGGCCTGGCAGGCCCGGATTTCATCCAGCATCGCCCCATGGTCCCGGCGCAGGTTCTTGAGACTGTGGGTTTCACTGACCGACAGGGGCAGGGAGATTTTGTGAGCTCCGGCAGCGATGGCCGCCTCGCAACCCCGCTGGTTGGGTACCAGCACCGCCACCGTCAGGCCGGGCAGTTCCACGGCGCCCCGGACCACTTCTGCGGTATCCGCCATCTGCGGCAGCAGCTTTGGTGAAACAAAAGAACCCACTTCGATCTCACGGACACCCGCCCGGTGCTCAAGGGCAATCCACTCCAGCTTGGCCGCCGTGGGCATCAGGCTGTCGATGCTCTGCAACCCGTCCCGGGGTCCCACCTCGCTAACGGTAATACTGTTCATGAAGCCGCCGCCTGTGCCAACTCCACCACCACCTTGCCGGTATTCTCGCCACGCATCAGCCGGCAAAACGCATCCGGGGCCGAGGACAAACCCGGATGGCATTCCTCGTTGGCCCTGATCGAACCGTCCTCCACCAGCGGGGTATAACGGCGCTCAAATTCGAGACGTTCGTGCTCAAAATCATAGACCACCAAGCCTTTGACGGTGGCCCGCTTACCAATCCACAGCCCCGGTGGTGGCCCGGTAGTTTTCTGGGCGCCGTTGTAGTCGCCCATCAAACCGCACAGGATGACACGCCCACCCACGGCGAGTTGCTGGCTGACCGTCGTCAGCAGGGGGTCACCGACCAAATCAAAATACAGCGACACGCCGTCGGGGGCCAATTCCGATAGTGCCGCCGCCACATCATCCCTAGCGCGGTCAATGCAGGCGCTGTAGCCAAGTTCCTCAACAGCGATACGACACTTTTCTTCGCCGGAGGTAATGGCAATGGTGCGCGCCCCGGCGAGGCGGCCCAATTGGCCGGCGAGGGCACCCACGCCACCGACCGCTGCCGGCACGACCACGGTGTCTCCGGAGGCAACTTCGCCCAGCCGATGCATACCGGCAAAGGCCGTCAGGCCCGGCATACCCAGCACAGACAGCGCCAGGGAGGGTCGGGATAATCCCGTCGGCAGCCGGTGCAGTGCCTCTGGAAGATGGTCACTGAATTGCTGCCAACCTCCGGGGCATCGCACCTGAGTGCCCTCCGGCCAGTCGGGATGATGGCTTGCCACCACCTCGGCAACGGTCTCCCCGGGTACCACTTCACCGGGCCCGATGCCATGCCCCATGTGATTGCCCGCGATGACGGAACGAATGTAGGGGTCCAGGGAAATGTAGTGTGTGCGGCAGCGCACCTTGCCATCCCCAAGGGCGGGCAGCGACTGGCTGACTGCCTCAAAACAGTCCGGGGTGGGGAGGCCATCGGGCCGGTGATGGAGCAAAACGGCCTCATTGGCGAGCGTACCGTGCATCGTCATGACATGGACTCAAATTGCCTTATTGACATAACATAATAACAAATTGCCAGGAGCGGTACGATGAAGCCCACGCCCAATACGGCGGGTCACAGGCAGCCTCTTGCGGGTCTCAGGGTGGTTGAGTTCACCCACATGGTCATGGGGCCCACCGTGGGACTGGTGCTGGCAGACCTGGGCGCGCAGGTCACCAAAGTTGAGCCCCTTGGCGGTGATAAAACCCGGCAGCTGAAGGGCTCTGGCGCCGGTTATTTCCCGATGTACAACCGCAACAAGCGCTCCATCAGCATCGACCTGAAAAGTCCGGAGGGTCTGGAGATAGCCCACAGGCTCATCGCCGACGCGGACATTCTGGTGGAAAACTTCCGCCCCGGCGCCCTGGACAAACTCGGCCTTGATTACGACAGCATCGCCACCCGCCACCCCGAGGTCATCTACTGTTCCCTGAAGGGCTTTCTGTCCGGTCCCTATGAAGATCGTGTGGCCCTTGATGAGGTCACCCAGATGATGGGCGGCCTCGCCTATATGACAGGCCCCCCCGGCCGTCCCCTGCGGGCGGGTTCTTCGGTGATAGACGTTACCGGTGGCATGTTCGGCGTAATTGGTATCCTCGCCGCCCTGCGCGAGCGGGACGCGACCGGGCGAGGTTGCCATGTCACCAGTTCGCTGTTCGAAACCACAGCCTTTTTGGTAGGTCAGCACATGGCACAGCAGGTGGTCAGCGGTGAACCGCCGCCGCCCATGCCCGTGCGGCAGTCCGCCTGGGCCATTTACGACATCTTCACCCTCGATTCCGGGGAACAGGTGTTTGTGGGTATTGTCAGCGACCAGCTCTGGCAGCGCTTCTGCGTCGAATTCGAATGCCCCGTGTGGGCAGCCGATACCACACTGGCGGGCAACGCCGGTCGGGTGGCAGCCCGTGATTCCCTGCTACCCGCGATAGGGGCGCTGTTCAAGCCCCTTGCCCTAACCGAACTCAGCCAGCGCCTGGAGCGGGCGGGGCTGCCCTTCGCCCCCATCAACCGGCCCGCTGACCTGTTCGATGATCCACACCTGGTGCAATCGGGCGGTCTGGTGGATGTCCGCCTGACCGATGGCGAACGACGGGGTCACCAGGCTGCGCTACCTGCCCTGCCGCTGCAGTTCGATCGCGACCGGGCCGGCAACTCACTGGGCCTACCGGTTATCGGAGAACACAGCAGCGAGGTGCTGGCGGAACTGGGTATCGTCGATGATGAATTACAGGACTTGCTGGCCCGCCACATTGTCGCCGGAGGCGCCGGCGATCAGGAAGACTCGCCCTGATCGAGGTAGACCCAGGGTCGGCGGCGGCGATCAGCCTGCTCAAAGGCCGCTACCCGGTCTCCATCAAGTTCGGTCAAGCCAATCTCGTCCAAACCCTCCAGCAGCATCCTGCGGGCGTCCGCCGCGATCTCAAAGGCATACACCCGGTCCCCTGCGGTAACGCTGCATGCCTGCAGGTCAACCGTCACCTGACATTGCTGGGGATCATCGGCGCCAAAGCTGAGCAACGCTGTACAGTCATCCGGTCCCAGGGTGACCGGCAGCAGACCATTGCGCAGCGCATTGTTGAAGAAGATCGTCGCGAACGCCGGCGCAATGATCACCCTGAAGCCCGCTTCCATCAGGGCCCAGACAGCATGCTCCCGGGATGAACCACAACCAAAGTTGTTGCCGGCGATCAGAATTGAGGCGCCTTCGTACCGGGACTGGTTGAGGGGAAAATCGGGATTGGGAATCCGCTCGTCCGCCTGCAGGTAGCGCCAGGGGGCAAACAGGCCGGCGGCCAGTCCGGATTTGGATACCGAACGCATCTCCCGTGAGGGAATAATGGCATCGGTATCAATGTTGTCCCGCTGCAGTGGCAGGGCCACCCCGGTATGCTGCTGAAACGCCTCCATTAAACAGCCTCCGCCGCCACCAGGTGGCCGGCACAGGCACTGGCCACCACGCTCAGGGGGCTGGCCAGGTGGGTTCGCACCCCGGGGCCCTGTCGACCTTCAAAATTCCGGTTGGTGGTGGACACCACCCTGGACCCGGGTCCAAAACCCTCGCCCCCGGCATAAAAGCAGAGTGAGCAGCCCGGTTCACGCCACTCGAAGCCCGCCTCGGTAAAGACGTGATGCAACCCCTCTGCCTCGGCAGCTCGCTTGACACCACCGCTACCCGGGACGCACAGCGCCTTGACCCCGGGCGCAACCCGCTGTCCGGACTGGGCCAGGAAATCGGCAGCCAGCCTGAGGTCCGACAGGCGACTGTTGGTGCAGGATCCCATGAAGGCTGCATCCAGCGGGTAATCCCCAAGACGACTTCCCGGCCGCAAATCCATGTAGTCCTGCGCCCGCCGCCAGGCGTCCCGGGTGGCACCGGTTGGCGCCTGTTCCGGGTCGGGCACCGAGTCGTCCCAGTCCATGCTGTGCTCGGGACTGGTGCCCCAACTGAGCTGGGGTTTCAAACCGGCCACCGACAGCCTTGTTTCGGCGTCAAAACGGGCATCCGGATCGGAAACCAGGGTTTGCCAATGAGCCGTTGCTGACTGCCACAGGGACCCCCGGGGGGCAAAGGGTCGACCTTCCAGATATCGGATAACTTTGTCGTCGGGAGCAATCAAGGCAGTGAAGGCCGACAACTCGGTGGCCATATTGCACAGGGTCAGCCTCCCCTCAACGGACAACTCACGAATGGCCTCACCACTGAACTCCAGGGCGTGGCCGGCGCCCCCTGCGGCAGACAACTCCCTGATGGTGAACAGAATCATATCCTTGGCTGTGGTGCCCGGGGACAACTGGCCCTGGAACGTCACGCGATGATTCTGGGGCCGCTGCACCCGCAGGGTACTGGTGGCGAGTGCGTGGGCGGCCTCGGTTGATCCGACGCCCCAGGCCAGGGCCCCAAGACCGCCCAGGGTACAGGTGTGGCTGTCGGGGCAGACCAGGGTGGTACCGGGCAAAGCAATACCCAGCTCCGGTGAGATCACGTGGACAATGCCCTGGTCCCGGTCATTGATATCGAACAGCTGAATGCCCGCGGCCCGGGCCGAGGACCGGGTGGTGACAATAAAGTCCCTGCCCCCGGGCATAAGCGTGTCATCGCCCCGGCCCGGTAGGGTGTCGACAATATGGTCCATGGTGCAAAAAGTATGGGCCCGCTGGCGAACACGGCGCCCCCCCTGCTCCAGGCTGGCCAGCGCCACACTGCCGGTCCGTTCATGGAGAAAAATGCGGTCGACATAAATCAGGGAGCGGCTGTCCGATAGGCGGCGCACCTCGTGCTCCCGCCACAGTTTATCAAACAGGGTTTCAGGCATGATCGACAGACCCCCATGGGCGCGACGCGGGCGCCGCCGGTGCCTTGAATCCGGGACGGAACCGGTCGTTTCGAGTTCGGGCCGCCATCACCGGAACCTGACCTCCAGGGGCGTGCCCGAGGGCAGTCGCAATATGCCCCCCGCAGGCTTACCCTCCTCTGGGCTATGGCGCAGAACCCAGGGCAGTTCCCCGGGGAGTTCAGCAGCTTCGACCGATACCGTGACCAGTACAACACCGCCCCGCCGCGACGGCGGTAACGGCTGTGCCTCGGCACTGTCCGGGTACTGGTCAAACTCCAGCCCAAAGGGCTGGGCGAAGGTGACCAGGGCCAGATCATGAAGGGTATCCCCGGGCAAGCCATAGGCCTGGGACAGGACGTCTATACGAAAGGGCACAGGCTCGGTCACCGGGTTGGCAAAATGTTGGCGAAAAAACGCGCGGGTTGCCGACAGGTCTGCGCTGCCCGCCACCATGATGAACGGGTGCCCTACAGCAACATCCGGGTTTACCACGGGCAACAGGGACCGGCTGGCATCGAGTATTCGGGTGACGTACAGGAGCTCCCCGGCCGGACCCAGCAACTGGGCGGCACGGACATTCTGGACGTCGGTCAGATAGGCCGGTCCGTGGAGGCGGGTGAACTCGGTCTCCGGCAGCGTGTGCACCAGAGCATCCGGGTCCTGAACCAATAGCTCGATGGCGCTCCAGCCCAACCGCTGCATGGGCTGATGGTTCGGGCCGCCCCCCTTAACCCACCGCACCCCGGTGGCATGCCCGTCTCCGGGATACACAGTGGTGTAGGGCTGCCCGGACAACTCGGGCCGCGCAAGGGCATCGGCCAGTTCCGGCGCTACCCGGCCGGCTTCACCGGCAACATAATCGAGATGATCCATGTACGCCTGGGCTGCGGCCTCCGGGTCGCTGGCGAGCACCCATACCATGAGGATGGCCTGCAGCACGGGCCCTAGCTGCCCTCGGCCTGAAACAGGTCCAAACGTGCGCCCTCGGGGCTGAGCACTGAAAAACACAGCTGCTCGGTATCGCCCAAATCACGTCGCGCCAGCGGCTTGTGCAGGTGGTCAACCCAGGTTGACGCCAACAGGCCCGCATAAACGCCCTCCAGGTCAGCGCAGGGTATGCGCAGCGCGGTCAGCCCACGCAGGCCACCATTGAGGGGGGACAAGGTCGGCCGTTGCTGGTGGGGTGTGCTGATCATCTCAATCGAGCCCTGCATCAGCGCTTCCGGGTGGGAAATGGTCAGCCTGATGTGGCCCTTTTCATCGCTGTGCTCCTGCAGGTTCAGCACCCGGGGCCCCTCGCCGGGGAGTGGACCGGTAAAATCCACAAAGGGCTGGAAGCCCAACACCTGGAGGAAGGCCAGGCTCCGGTCATGATCCTGGACAATCTGGGTGGCATTGAAGATGTCACTCATGCGATCGAAGGCCGGGCCGGGCAGCGGCGGGCTGATCCGCTGCATCACCGCCATGACGATGCCATCGTCCTGTATGCACAGGAATTCCTTCACAGAGCTTTCACCAAACTGCCAGGGCACGGGATCGGTGAGAGGTGACCAACCGTGCTCGCGCAGGAAAGCGACCGCGAAGTCGCTGTCGTTGGTTCGCATATTGATATCGAACAGGCCACCGGGGACGATCAGTTCCGTGTCCAGGGGTCGCCATGGTGGCGTTTCCGCAGGTGCGGGTAACAGGCGAACCGTGCAATCCGCCACCGGGTGTTTGAGCAGACAACCCCTGCCATCGCCGGGTCTGCAATCAAAATAATCCGCGATGTCCGGGGTGATGGCCAGGGGGCTGTCGCTCCAACCGAGTGCGCCATAGAAGCCCGCCAGGCGCGGCATATGCGCTGTGGTCATGACGACTTCGGTAAAACCCAGCCGCGTCATTTCAGATTCCCCGGAAATTCATGGCAGTGATATTACACTCATTGTTATAGGATTATAGTTATTCTGGGAACCCCAGCAGGGACCGTCCGCAGCCACCCACACGAGGCCGGGGTCGCGGCGGGCACAACCGACACGGGGTGCGTGGAGCACGGGCAGGAGCCGCCATGGGCAACGACCACGAGCGTCAGCACCACAGTGGTCGTCTACAAACTCCTGTTGGTGGCGGTCGGGCTGTGGGCCGCACGCAGAACCCACTCCAATGCCGACTTCTTTCTGGGAGATCGCCAACTGGGTCCCTGGGTCGCGGCCATTTCCTACAGCGCCAGCGCCTGCTCGGCCTGGACGCTGCTGGGCCTGAGCGGTGCCGCTTTCGTCCTGGGACTGTCGGTGTTCTGGCTGGTGCTGGGGGCTCTGGCCGGGATGGTACTGGCCTGGCTGCTGCTGGCCCAGCCGGTACAGGCTGCGAGTCGGTCCGGGGACCTGCTAACCCTGACTGACTTTGTCAGTGAGGGTGTGATCGGCACGGCGCGCTGGCGCCTCACCCGTTCAGTGGCGGTCATCATCCTGTTCTGTTTCGTGTTCTACATCGCGGCGCAGTTCCAGGGCGCAGGTAACGCCTTTGCGGAGGTATTCAATCTGCCCTCTACCAACGCCATCCTGATCGGGGCCGCCATTGTGCTGGTTTACACCTGGCTGGGCGGATTCTGGGCGGTCAGCCTGACTGACACGCTGCAGGGACTGGTGATGGTCGTGGCATCCCTGGCCCTGCCACTGGTCGCACTGGACGCCGTCGGCGGCCCGGCAGCGATGTGGTCGGAACTGTCCCGTGTCTCCACACCGGAGCAGATGAGTTTCACCGGCAATGCCCCGCTGCTGACCGCGGCCGGGATTGTCGTTGGTGGCCTCGCCACCGGGCTGTCCACCTTCGGCCAACCCCATCTGCTGGTCCGGTTTATGGCCCTGCGGGATGACCGTGCCAGAATTCAGGCGACAGTGATCACCGCCGTCTGGTACGTCCTGGTCTGGTTTGGCATGGCGGTACTGGGGCTGTTGGCGCGGCTGCTGGCGCCCGATGTAGCTGACCCCGAGCAGGTCTTTTTTGCCACCGCCGGCGCCGTGTTGCCGGCGGTGGTGGCCGGCATTCTGGTGGCGGCGGTGATATCCGCGATTATGTCCACTGCCGACAGCCAGTTACTGGTCTGTGCCTGCTTATTTGCCCACGATCTTGGTCTTAGCGCACTCCTGCCCCGGTACCGGGTGCTGATCGGGCGGGCTGCGGTCGCCGCTGTGGTCGTGGCTGCCACCCTGATCGCCCTCTACCTGCCGGCACAAATTTTCAGTCGGGTGTTGTTTGCCTGGGTAGCCCTGGGCGCCGCCTTCGGGCCCATGGTGATCGCGCGGGTGATGGGCTGGCGGATCAGTCAGGATCATTGGATTATGGGCTTGTGGTTGGGCTTTGGCAGCGCGGTTTTGTTGTCCACGCTGCCCAATACCCCCGGTGATATCGCAGAGCGAATTTTGCCATTTGTGCTACACCTTGGGTTTCTGGCGCTGGTGAGGAAACAGTAAATGAACGCAATGATCGATACTCTTAGGCAATCCCTGTCTCCGGCAGCCGTGCAAACCGACCCCGAACTGCTCGACCTCTACGCCCATGACGTTTTCGGATCCGGCAAACCCGCCAGCGCCGTCATCCGGCCGGCCAGCACCGATGATCTGCAGGCCCTGGTCAAGGTGTGTGCTGACAGGGGCACGCCCCTGGTTTCCCGGGGCGGGGGCATGAGCTACACCGCGGGTTATCTCTCGGACCGTGACGACGGCATCCTGCTCGATATGTCCAGCATGAATCGCATCCTGGATGTCAACGCCACCGATGCCCATGTCACTGTGGAGGCTGGCACGACCTGGTCGGCGCTCCATGAGACGCTGGCACCCCTGGGCCTCAGGACACCGTTCTGGGGCACCCTGTCCGGTCGTCACGCGACCGTCGGCGGCGGACTGTCCCAGAACGGGGTCTTTTGGGGCAGCGGCTACCACGGTACCGCCGGCGATTCGGTGCTGGGCTTCAGTGTTGTGACCGGCACGGGGGACCTTTTGCATACGGGCAGCGCCAGCCAACACCGGGCCAGCGCCTTCAGCCGCTACTTTGGCCCGGACCTGACCGGCCTGTTCATCGGCGATTGCGGTGCCCTGGGCATCAAGGCCACCATCACCCTACCTTTGATTCCGGTGGCTGCAGCCAAGGCGTTCACCAGTTTCGCGTTTCCCGATGCCGAAGCAATGATGGCGGCCATGTCGGAAATATCCCGACGCGCACTCGCCAGCGAGTGTTTTGGTTTCGACCCGTACCTGCAGCAACAGCGCATGCAGCGGGCCAGTCTCGCGGCGGACGTCAGCCAGTTGTCCGGGGTCATCAAGGCCCAGGGTTCACTGAAGGAAAAAATTGTTGCAGGTGCCAAGGTCGCCATGGCGGGGCGCCGATTCATGGACGACGTCGGCTGGTCTTTTTCCACCGTCAGCGAGGGTCGAACCGAACAGGAGGCAGCGGCCCAGGCGGAGGAGATACGCAGCATCAGCGAGGCCCACAAGGGCGAGCCCCTGCCCGACAGTATTCCGCGTATTTTGGCCGCCAATCCCTTCGGCCCGGTCAACAACATGGTCGGCGCCGGGGGCGAGCGCTGGTTGCCTGTCCACGCCCTGGTGCCCCACTCAGATGCAGCCGGGACACTGGCGGCGATCGAGGCGGTGTTCGAGGCAAACAGGCAAACCATGACCAAGTTCAGTATCGAAACCGGTTATCTCATCACCACAGTCAGTCAGCAGATCACCCTGATCGAACCGGTTTTTTTCTGGCCGGACAGCCTGAACGTGCTGCACGAACACAGCCTGGAGGCTGACCACCTTGCCAGGCTGGCCCGGCATGAGGCGGCACCGGGGGCCTGGGAAGCCGTCGACCAAATCAAGGGCGAGATCTGCGCGATGTGCTCAGACCGGGGCGCGTCCCATTTCCAACTGGGCCGGGCCTATCACTATCGCAACGCCCTGCGGCCCGAGTCGGCGCAACTGGTGGATGCCATAAAGCAGACCCTTGATCCCCATGGCATCATCAACCCCGGGGTTCTCGGTCTGGGCCACGGGAACTGATCCAACAGACCCCACGCGCTCACAGCTAGGAGGGACGACATGCCCGCTTATATCGTAGTCGAGGCCATCATCACCCGGCCTGAGGACTTTGCACCCTACGCCCGGGCGGTACCGCCGGTGGTCGCCAGCTATGGGGGCGAATATCTGGTGCTGGGTGGTGAACAGGAGGCGTTGGAGGGCGACTGGGGTGATGCGCGTATTGTCATTCATCGCTGGCCGTCCCGGGAGCAGGCCCGGGCGTTCTGGCACAGTGAGGAATACCAGGCCATCAAACCCCTGCGGGCCGGTACCGGTACCTTTCGTGTGACCCTGGTCGATGGCATGCAGCAGGAGACGTTGGAATGACCGTGCTGGAGGGCCCCTACACCGCACTGGCCCTGCAAATGGATTGCGCGGCAGTCAATGGCCTGACCGAACGGGATGCGGTGGCGGAGGCCATGATGGCGAGCCTGTCACGGATTGACACCATGATCAGGGGCAGCAAGGCTTTCATAGCCACCTTTAGCGGCAGCCCGGTCCGGCTGGTGGTCCTGCCAGAGTACGTGCTGACGGGTTTCCCCATGGGGGAAAGCATTACCGCCTGGCGCGACAAAGCCTGCCTGGCCATGGACGGGCCGGAATACCAGCGCCTGGGTGAAATCGCCCAGGGCAACGGCATTTACCTGTCGGGCAATGTTTACGAGGTAGACCCCCACTTTCCGGACCTCTACTTCCAGACCAGTTTTGTCATCGACGATACCGGGAATGTGATCCTGCGCTATCGACGCCTGATCTCGATGTTTGCCCCGACACCCCATGACGTGCTGTCACGCTACCGGGAGGCCTACGGCGAGGACAGCCTGTTTCCGGTGGTGGCTACGCCCCTGGGTCGATTGGCCTGCGTCGCCTCGGAAGAGATTCTCTACCCGGAAATCACCCGGGCCCATGCCCTTGCAGGGGCGGAGGTGATTCTGCATTCCTCCAGCGAGGTCGGCAGCCCACAGCCAACGCCAAAAAATATCGCCAAATGCGCCAGGGCCTACGAGAACATGTGCTACGTTGTTTCCGCCAATACCTCGGCCATCACCGGCTCACCGGTGCCAGCCCATTCGACCCAGGGACATTCCCAGGTGGTGGACTATCGGGGCAATGTGATGGCCGAGGCCTACTGCGGGGAATCAATGGTCGCCAACGCCACTGTCGACATCCAGCGCCTGCGTGAGGCCCGGCGCCAACCCGCCATGACCAATATGCTGGCCAGGCAACGGACGGATCTGTTCGCCGGGGTCTATAGCGGCAACCACCGTTACCCCGCTGACAACCTCCTGGACCCGACGGACGGGGTCAGGGTTCCGGACCGGCAGCACTTCCTGTCCCAGCAGCGAAAGGTGATTGAGCAACTGGACCAGGATGACCTGATCTAGCTGCGCTGGGGTCAATCCAGGGTCAGGTCCATCGCATACTGGAAGTGCTCCGGGTTGTAGAGCACCTCCATGTAATCGAGCATGACCTCCTGGCTACCCCGGTTCTGGAACGACTGACGGGTCAGACTCAGCAGGGGTGCTCCCACCTCGACCCCCAACGCCTTGGCCACGGTATGGCCCGCGGCCTTGGCACTCAGTATCTGGGTGACGTGGGTGAGTTCCAGCCCGTTGGCGCGGAAAAAACTCAGTCGCGGCGTGGTGATGAAGATATCCGGATCGTCGGGCATATCCACACCCGCGGTCCAACTACTGTAGTGGCCGAAGCGACGGCCCTGCCGCTCCCGCACCCGGTTTAAATGCAGCACTTGCTCGCCCTTGGCCAAGCCCATGGCTTCCCGAACGACCTTGGGCGGCGCCTCCATGACACAGTTATGGATTACGGCCCGGGAGTTGCGCGCCATGCTCTCGATTTCCTGCAGCATGCCGGTGAGGGGTGCCTGCACGGGCTGGGGGCTGTAGCGATAGATGACATGGGTGCCCTTACCGCGCCGGCGCTCCACCAAACCCTCGCTGGCCAGTTCATCCAGCGCGCGCTTGGAAGTGATTCGGGATACCGAAAACAGGCTGGCGAGTTGCTCCTCTGTGGGCACCTGCTCGCCGTAACCCAGCACCCCCTCAAGGATCATGCTCTTGAGGCTGCTGAACAGCTGGAAATACAGGGGCGCCCTGGAGCGGGAAGCGCTGGTTGCCTCCACGTAGGGGCGAAATAAACGGTCGTCAAACACCAATGCACGCCTTTTTTAGATTACGTACAATGATATAACAAAGCATATGTTTTAAGCCAAACAGGCATCTGACCGAAGTAGCTGTCACGGCCTGTTCAGTCCAATAAAATAACAGACTGACTCGGCTGCTCGCCGAGGGGTGTTCAGGGGGAAGCGAAGCTATGGGCATTACGGAACTGGCGGTACTCAGGTGGCTGCACATCATTGCAATGGTGTATTGGCTGGGGGGTGAATGGGGTGTGTTCAATACCTCTACCCATGTCATCAATCGGAACCTGAGCATGGATGAGCGGCGGCGCCATATGCAGACCGCCTACCACATCGACATCCTGGCGCGGATCGGGATTATCAGTCTGCTGCCCCTGGGTCTTCATATGGGGCACATATGGGGCGTTCAGCCCTACGGCGGCTGGTTTCTGGTGGCCATGTGGGCCCTGTCCCTGTGCTGGCTGGCACTTTGCATTTCCGCCTATTTTTATCGCGAGACAGACCGCGGTATCCAGCTCACGATGATCGACGAGAAGGTCCGGTTCGTGCTGATCCCCGCGCTGCTGCTGTGCTCGCTGGCATCACTGGCAGGTTACGGGCCCTTCAACGTCGGACCGGGCCAGTACTGGTTCTCAATCAAAATCCTGCTCTACAGCGGCACCCTGATGATCGGCCTCAAGCTGCGCTTCATCATGCGGGAGTGGACGGCCATGTTCAGGGTTCTCGCCGAGGGACCCAACAGTGAGGTTGAATCACGTCTTGAACACAGTCTGGTGGTGGGCAAGCGCCTGGCCTACGTGTACTGGGTAACCATCGCCACCGTGGCCTTTTTTGGCGCCACCAAGGCGGTTTGAAGCAGGCCTCCCGGCCCCTTGGCTAGGCGGCCCTCGCGGCGGTAATTATGTCCGAGGGCTGTGCGTTCCAGATCGCGTCGCCCCGCCGCACCAACAGGGCGTCCAGCAGTTCTCGCAGGGTGCGCACGCGATGGGGCTGGCCCAGTAGCCAGGGGTGCAAATTGAGGCTTAGCAGGCGGCCCGACTGCAACCGGGTAGCCTCCTCAATCAGCAGGTCGGCGGCGTCTATCACCTGCTGACAGTAGCTGTCCTCACTGTGCAAGTTCTGGGTGAGCACAAAAACATCATCCAGTTCCAAACAGGAAGGCAGACAGGTCAGACTGCCATGGGCGGTGCTGAAGGCGTAGGGCAGTTCGTCATTGACCCAGTCACAGTGGTATCCAAGGCCCAGTTCGGCGAGCAGTTCCGGTGTGCGTGGTGTCTGTAACCGGCCCGGGCTGAACCAACCGCTGATCGGTTGTGGGCTGGCCTTCGCCAGCGCCGCCAGGGTCTGCTCGATCCATTGACGCTCCTGATCCTCAGGGACATCACCGGCATGCATGGCGTTCATGTTCCAGCCGTGGCCCAACCACTCGCCACCAACACCAGCCAGTCGTTCCATCAGGGCCGGGTAGCGCTGGGCCAACTGGCCCGAGACGGCCAGGGAAAACACCGCATCAACATGTTCCAGAGCCGCCAATACCCGGTAAATGCCCACCCGGTTGCCATAATCCCTCAGAGTGTAATGCCGCAGATCGGGATAGGGCATGGTGAGCGCGCCAGGTGGCGCAACATTGGGCTTGGGACCTGACAGGGGAAAGTGCTGCACGCTGACATTGATCCACAGCGCCAGTGGCTTGTCCCCTGGCCAATGCACAGGGGGCCGGTCCTGCAGCATGGACCAGTCGTAGCGATCGTGATCCATACCATAGCGGCGCCGCTCATAGGTCAGCAGTGGGTTGCTCATGGTGCAGCCCCCATGGCGGCAAGCGCGTCGTCGTAGCAATGTTCGAGATAGAAATCCGCGATCTCCCGACCGGTAGTGACCCAGACATCACTGTGCCCCGTGATGTACTCCAGCGCCTCCTCGAAAGCGCGCAACCGGTGCGGGCAACTCACCTGGTAGTTGTGGGTGGGGATGCACATCACCGTGCCCTTTTCCGAACCCTCGGCCAGCAGTTCATCGAAGGCCCGTCGAATGATCTCACCGTAGCGTCGAGGTTCCATGCGCTGTACCACGTAGGCAATGGTGTCGTTCAACTCCAGTGAATAGGGAATGGAGACAAAGCGCTTACCGCTACGGGTGCTGACGGGGGTTGGCTGGTCATCGTGAAAGAGGTCACAGGTATAAATGCCGCCGGCCTCGGCGAACAGGTCGATGGTGTGGTCAGAGTGGGACAGGGCCGGCGCCAGATAACCCGCCGGTCGTTTACCGACGGCACCCTCGATGGTCGCCATGGCATCCTCGATCATGGCGCGTTCTTCATCCTCGCTCAGTCCGTAGGTGTACCGGGTGTTGTAGACACCGTGGCTAAAGAACTCCCAGTCGCGCTCGGCGCAGAGGGAGACGATTTCCGGGTGGTGCTCGCACAGGGCCGCGGACAGGCTGATGGAGCCGCGGATGCCGTACTTATCGAGCAGTGCCATCTGTCGATGGTGGCCAACCCGGTTGCCGTAGTCCCTGATGCTGTAACCGGGCACCGGTGGATAGGGATGGGGCCAGGGTTTCCTGAACGGATTCTCGGGCGGATCGAGTTCATAAAATTCGATGTTGGGCGCCACCCAAAACGCCAGCTTCGCGTCACCGGGCCAGGTGATTTTCGGCCGGCCCTCCCAGGACCAGTAGGAGTAAAGATCGAGTTCTGTTTTCGCCACGGCCGGTCTACCGCCTTCAGCCGGCCGTCAGCCAGTCCAGGACCTCATCCACATCGACCACGTCGGCATATTTGATCGCCAGATCGGTGAGGTTGGCGTAATGGTAGCTCTCGTGCTTGTCCGCCACGCATTGCTCGGGGACGATAGTGCGATAGCCCCGGGACAAGGAGTCAACCGCAGACGCCCTGATACAACCGCTGGTTGAGCCCCCGGTCAGTACAACGGTATCTACCCGATGCCAGACGCACAGGGATTGCAGGGCTGTCTCAAAGAAGGCCGAGGGCATTTTCTTGCAATAAATAACGTCTCGTTCCCGATCGATTTCAAGGCGATCATCAAATTCCGAGCGCTCGGAGCCAAACTTTATATTCTGCAGTGAATCCGGTGTGTCGGTGCGGGTGCCCCAGATGCCACAGTCCTCCCCCGACGCCATATAGGCCACGTGGGTCCACACCACTGGCCAGCCCCTGGCGCGAAACCCTCTGGCGAGATCATTGACGTGATGCAGCTGGTCGGGATCGGTTTCGTAGGCGGTTTTAAACAGGTCGGTGCGGGTATACACCTTCTGGAGGTCGACATTGACCAGTATGCCCCGTTCCCCAAAACCGAAACGGGCGCGGCTGGGGTTGTTTTTTATCTGCGCATAAATTTCCCGCGCAGTCAGATCACTTTGCTCCATGGCTACCCCGCTTTGCGAGTCTCGGAACCGACATGTTATATAAACATAACATTACTACAAAAGCGTTCACCTGCTGATTTCCAGGGGCAAGCATGGCACACCGGGTTATTCGGGGCAGCATCCAGTACACCAGCGATCAAACCGAGCGGGCGGGCGCCCTGCGCGGCCGGGAGTGGTTCACCCTGAGTCAACAACCTGACGGTACTGATGTTCTGCTCGCCCATTGCGAAATCGACGACGCGCCCAAGGTCACCCGGGATGTCTGCCTTGCCCTGCATCATGCCGATTCCAGTCCCATCGATTGCAGTGTCAGGTTATCGGTAGGGGGGCAGTTTGAGGGTTCCGGCTGGATGCGCTTTGCCGATGATCACGCAGAGTGCCAAAGCTGGAACCGGCAGGACGGCCGGATAAACCAACGCATTGACTACGACCGGCGACCGGGCTGGCTGCAGAGTCACCCCATCATCGGCGACGCTCTGCTGATGCGCCTGTATCCCCTGGCACAGGGCCCAGGGCGACACGAGTTGGACACGATTTACCTGACCTCACCTGATCATCGGGGTGCCACCGGGCCGCAGTTTTTCGTGACGAATTTTGACCTGGTCTACGTGGGAGACGAGGTTGTTGAAGTGCCCGCCGGTCGCTTTGATGCCCGGCATTTCCAGGTAACAGGCACTGCGGGAAATTTGCCCGAAGAGCATCCGCCCTATGACGTCTGGTGCAGCGCAGATGACGATTTCCTGCTGCTGCGCGCCAGCGCCGGGGGTTATATGCAGACCCGTTACGAACTGTCTGAGCTGCTGATTGAGACAACCCCCTGATCGGGACTCAAAAGCCACTGGGAGAGAATTGCCATGACCTTTCTGCTCTATGTCCATGTGCTGGCGCTGGTGTACTGGCTGGGCGGCGACCTTGGGACGTTTCTCGCCAGCCGCTACATCACCCGCAGTGATCTGGGGGTCGAGGCGCGAAAAACCGCCTTTGCCATTCTCCAGGAATGTGACCTGGGGCCCAAGCTGGCCATGCCCCTGACCCTGGGCTCGGGTTTTCACCTGACCGTCCTGTACTGGCCATCACTGTTTCCCGCAGGCAGCCCCGGCCTGGTCTGGCTGGTGGTACTGATCTGGCTGGGGCTGGTCTGGGCTCAGCATGTAAGCCATGGGGCCAACCCTATTCTGCCCCGGATCGACCTTGTGCTGCGCTATGGGATTGTGGCCGGGGTAATCGGTCTGGCTGTCATCGGCTGGCAACAGGGCTTGCCTGACCATGTCGCGCTCAAGATGCTGGTCTTCGCCGGATTGGTGGCCTGTGGCATCGCCGTTCGCTTTGCCCTGAGACCCTTCGCCATGGCCTATCTGAAGATGGTCAGTGATGGCGCCAGTCCGGAGACTGATCTCGCCATGGTGCGCCACCTCGCCCATTGCCGCCGCTATGTCTGGCTGATCTGGATAGGACTCTTTATTAATGCCGCCCTGGGTCTTCGTCTGCTCTCTATCTGAGGGTCGGGGTCAGACGGCGCCGGTTGCCCCCTCACTCAGGCTTACCAACTCATACTCGGTCTGCATGTAGCCATCGACCCGGGCACGCAGCAATACATAATGGCCCTCGGCGCTGGTCCAGACGTGATAACGGGGGTGCTCTCCCGCCCGGTTGGAACCCATGGGATTGACCACCGGATCTCCGTAGCAGAAGTGCAGTGCGTCAAAGTCACCAGCGGCAACATGGATGTGCTCCCTGCCAAGGAAGTGAATATCAATGGCGGGTTCATGGATACAAAGTCGCGGCCCTGACGCGCCCCGGTGATCATTGGAGCAGGTGGGGAAGTTGGCGACCTGGAAGATGCCCGGCTCGGGCCCCGCCGCCAGCGACGCCAGTAACCAGGCATCGGCCTGTATGGGATGGGTCACAAAGAATCCGGTGCTGACGGGGAGCTCATGGTCTTCGACATAGTGCTCCCCCTCAAGGGTGTAACCCGCACTGTGTACCCTGCGGCCGTCGAAGCGGAATATTGCAGCACCCTCATCCCGGTCACCAACCCGAATCCGTACCAGCGCGTGCTGGGGGACAAAATCTGCTGACACCGACAGCTGCACGTCCCGCTCCACCAGGGGCGCATCCTGGATCACGCAATGGCTGCGCAGGGAGCGACTGCCATCGGCATTGAGGGTCATGGCAAAGTGCTCTCGCCCCCGGTCCGCCCCCAGGCGATCGGGCTGGTTACTGGTGTAATTGATGACTCCCCGCAAAGTAGTTGGCATATGGCGCTCCCTGGGCCGATCCCATGACAGTGAAATACCAACGCCCTGGGACATCAAGCCCCATTCGCCACAAAGGGAATCAGCCCTGACACTTCCCGGGCTGACACAGTCAGCGGCGCAACTTATCGGCTCTTCCCCCCGGTCCTGATCTGTGATGGAGTGTCCACCCCAATGCCTGTTCATGGGAGAGGTGTGCAGTGCAACCGGAGATAAAAGACATCAGCCGTTCCCAGGGCCACTGGCAGCAGCGAGTGGATCTGGCCGCCGCCTTTCGCTGGATTGAACGGCTGGGCATGAATGAGGCCGTCGCCAACCACTTCAGCCTGGCGGTCACCGACGATGGCAGCCAGTTCCTGATGAATCCCAACCAGATGCATTTTCGCCGTATCCGGGCTTCTGACCTGCTACTTCTGGACGCCCACGACAGCGACACCATGACTGCCGCCAACGCTCCGGATCCCACCGCCTGGGGTCTGCACGGTTCGATACACCGCCACTGCCCCCATGCCCGCTGTGTCATGCACGTGCATTCGATCCACGCCACTGTGCTGGCTTCGCTGGCCGACAGCACACTGCCACCCATCGACCAGAATACCGCCATGTTTTACGGACGCCACGTGGTCGATGACCAGTTCGGGGGTCTGGCCTTCGAGGAGGAAGGCACACGCTGTGCGACCCTGCTCGGGGACCCCAACACCGCCATTTTGGTGATGGGTAACCATGGCGTACTGGCGGTTGGGCCAACGGTGGCGGATACGTTGTTTCAGCTTTTCTACTTTGAACGGGCAGCTGAGACCTACATTCGGGCGCTGCAGACCGGCCAACCGCTGCGGATCATGTCCCCGGAGATAGCTCAGAAGACGGCGGATGAATTGGCTGATTACCCGGGCTCGGCCGAAAATCATTTGCAAGAAATCAAGCACATCCTCGATGACGAAGGCAGTAACTACGCCAGCTGACAGCTGTGCTGCCCGGGGCTTACCCGGGGTGTCAGTCGATTACGCTGCCGCGACCGATTCTGCGGGGGCCACTGCCACCACCGGGCTGGCACCGTGACCCGGACCAGCCTGCCCATCTGGTTCCTGGCCGTTATCAGCTGCCTGTCCCCCTTCGGTGTCGCCATCATGGCGCCCCTGATTCCGCCACTGGCGAAGCTGCTGGGGCGCCCGATCACCGACCTGCAATTCCTGGTATCCGCCTACGTTCTGGGTCTCGCGGTGACCCAACCCCTGGTCGGGATGGCCTCGGACTACCTGGGTCGACGCCTCGTGCTGCTGATGGGGTTCACTTTTTTCGTTCTCGCCAGCCTCGGGCTTACCCTCAGCGACGGCTTCTGGCCCCTGGTGATCTTTCGCTTTCTCCAGGCCATGGGCGCGGGGGTAGGCACCGTCATTGCGCGGGGCCTGATCACTGACCAGTTGCCGCCCCGGGCCGCACTGGGGGCGTTCGCAACACTGACCGCAGCCATGGGCTTTACGCCCATTGTGGCACCGGTGGTCGCGGGGTATCTGGTAACGGTGGCACCGGTCAGGGCGGTCTTTGCACTTTTGGTGCTGCTGGGCCTGCTGGTTCTGGCGGGATCCTGGCTGCTGATCCCCGCCACAACCGCGCGCAAAGACCGGGTTGGTCTGGATACTTATCTGGCCGGTTACCGACAGCTGCTGGGCTCTAAAGTATTCTGGAGCTTCACCCTGGGCTTCGGTTTTCTGCAGGGGATGTTTTTTGCTTTGCTGGCCTGCGCGGCTCTGCTGTTTGAGCAGCAGTTCGGCATAGGGGTTGATCGCTTCAGCCTGATCTGGAGCGCACTGGCCTGTGTTTACATTGTCGGCTCTACCCTGCTCTCCCGTTTTGCCTTGTTCGGCCAGCATGGTGTCCAGACCCGCTGCGTCCTGGCCCTGGCGTTGGTCTGCCTGATGGCGCCCGCGTTAATTGCAGGCGCCGGCTTGCAGCTGTTCACACTGCTGCTGACACTCGCACCCCTGATGTTCCTGTCCGGTCTGCTCACTCCTGGCACCATGCTAGGAGCAGTCAATGCCGTGCCCCAATACAGCGGTGCCGCAGCGGGACTCTCCAGTGCCGGGGGCATGTGCATTGCAGCGGCGTTTACATACCTGGGAAGCTGGGCCTACGATAGTCGGCCGGAATCTGTGGTTGGCGTGGTGGCGGCCTCCGGACTGGGCTTTGCCATCAGTTGGTGGCTGGCCCAACGACTGCAACGCCAACAGGGAGGCCTGTCCGTATGACCCACCCTCGTGTCTGTGCCCTGCTGCTGATGCTGGCACTGTCCCCAGCCGCCCAGGCAGCGGCACCGGTGACCACCAGCCCCTGGCGGGAGGTCGTTGTCAGCGTGTCCAATCTCGAGCGCACCGCCCGCTTCTTCAGGAACATCGGCGGCTACAGCCTGCGTGATTCCGGGACCCTGTCCGCGTCCGAAGTGGCCGCATGGGGCTTGCCCCCGGCCGCCAGGGCAAGCTACCAACTGCTGGCACCCACCGGTAGCACCGATGGCTGGATACGCCTGGTGGATTTCGATGATGCCGGTGAGCAGGCACCCATGCGCCCGGGAGCCCGGGCCTGGGACAGCGGCTGTTATTTCAGCCTGATGGTTCGGGTCAAAGACATAGGGGCTGTCTATACCGACGCGATCGAATTGGGTTGGTGGACCGAGACCCCCATTGCGCCACTACAGTTTGGCAAATCTGATCTGCGCATCGTTATTTTCAAGGGTCCGGATGGCCTGCAGGTACAGAGCTATGAACGGCTCTCGCCACCGCTGCCCGAGGCCGTGGGTTCTTTCGAGCGCATGACCCGCCCGTTCAACGTGATGCAAATGGTCGCCGATCACGGCACTGCCTATCGCTTTTTTACTGATGTCCTGGGTTTTGCCAGCTACTACACAGGCCCGCCGGTAACCGCGCAAAGCCCTGTGCTGTCCCCCATTGGTATCCCCACGCCATTGACCACCGAGGTCGGTTACCAGGCCGGTATCGTCTACCCGACGCCCGGCGAATACGGTCGCCTGGAGATGATTCAGGTGCACGGTTTGCGGGGCGAAGATTACCGTGAGCGCTGCCGTGCACCCCATCTTGGCATTCTCGCTGTCCGCTTCCCTGCTCCCGACATTGACGCCATCGAAGCACGACTCCGGGACAGGCAGCTGCCACTGGAACGCTTCACCGAGGTGGCCTGGCCCGGCGGCGAGTGGGTTGATCTGTTGCAGACCCGCTCACCGGATGGCGGGATCCTGCAATTTTTCAAAATCCGCGAGTAACCCAGGTAAACCCTATGGATGACGGCAAAGACAAAGTGGTGGTGTGTACAGGCTCCGGGCGCCCCGGGGGCCTCGGGGAGGCTATCCTGCAGCGATTCGCCGAGGACGGTTACCGGGTCGTCGTGTCCGACATAGACGGCAGTGAGGATGCCAACCGCAGCCATCTGTCGGCTGAGGCCGACCGGACACGGGTAGCCCAGACACTGGCGGCGACCACAGGGGAAGAAGTGCCTGTAATTACCTGCGATGTCAGGGACCCGGCGTCGGTAACAGCCCTGTTCGGTCAGGTCGTGGATCGGTTCGGCAGGCTGGACGTCTTGGTCAATAACGCCGGTATCGGCTTTGTCATGAAACACTCCCGGGAGGTCACGCCAACCGAGTGGCAGTTAGTACTGGATGTCACCCTCAGCGGTGTCTTCCACTGCAGCCAGGCGGCAGCGGGGATCATGGAGAAGCAGGGCTGGGGGGGACGCATCATCAACATCGCCAGTCAGGCGGCCAAGTCGGGGTTTCCCCATATGGCGCCCTACTGTGCGGCCAAACACGGTGTCATCGGGCTCACCCGAACCGCAGCGATCGATTACGGTGCCAGTGGCATCACGGTCAATGCGGTGTGCCCCAATCACGTCACCACCGGGCTGGGCAGCGCCCAAAACGCGTATTTTTCCAAGTTCTTCGGTATCAGCGAAGCGGAGTACCTGGAGGGTATGCGAGAACGGATTCCCCTCAAGCGTATTGGACTGGGCAGTGACACGGCATCCCTGTGCGCTTTTCTCGCTTCCGCTGAAGCGAGCTTCATCACCGGCGAAGCAATTAATGTCAGCGGTGGCGAAGAAATGCACTGATGCCAGTCAGGCCTCGCGGGTCTCGGTGCAAAGGGTGCGTTTGTAGCAGACGCCCTGGTCAAACCAATGCCAGGTGCGGACGCGCCTGTTCCGCTCTTCTCCGATCAGGATGGTCTCCACAAAGCGCTGGCCGGGCAAATCCTTGCGGTCGAGGCTGAGCATGATGATGTCGTCACCGGTCTGCCAGGCCCAACCGGCGAAGGTGGCGGTGTCAAACCACATACGCTCCCCGCGCATATAGCCGAGGAAGGTCTGTTCCTGACTGCGGCCGTCCGACCAGTTGAAGCTGCTGGTTTGTCGGTAGGCGGCTTCGCCCTCGGTTGGAAACTCGCAGGCAACCCGGCTCTGGTGCTGGTCCAGAACCGAATTGTCTTCGCCCAAATGACGATAGCTGCCGGTCCAGATGCCCTCATGCCAAAGCATCGCCGGCATCAGGGCCTCTACCCACTCCCTTGGGCTGCGACCGGCTTCGGTCACACTATCGGTTACCGAAGCGGAACTTGACCGACGCCATCCATGTTTCGGGAATGTTGTAGTAGGGAACAAACAGTATCGATTGGGTAAAGGTCTCGTCGCCGCAGTTCTTGCACTCCAGGTTGACCTCCCAGAAGTCGGATTTGGCACTGGAGATTCGCAAGCCCAGGTTATAGATGGTGGTAGAGCCGTTTTCACCCAGCCCCCGGGTACCGGTTACGTTTTCCCCGATGTAGCGCAACATGGCGTTGGGAGTCAGCGTCACCGGCCCGAGGTCGAAGTCGACAAAAGTGCCAATGGTGAAGGTTTCATCCGGGCTGCGCTTGGGCTTGGCCGCATTGCAGTTCTCGTCATAGGCCGCAAAACTGGTGTTCGGCACCACGCAGCCACTGGGAAGATCAACGTACTTGGCGTCCTGCAGCCCGAGGGTGGCAAAGATCTGCCAGTTCTCTGTCGGCAAGGCGGTGATTTCAGCCTCGAAGCCAGGTACCTCCAGACCACCGGCGTTGGTGGTGGCGAAGGTCCCGTCCGGCAAGGCCGAGGTGGTCTGTAAATCATCAAGGTCAGAATAGAACGCGGTCAGGTTGGTACGCAGCCGGCCATCAAGCCAGTCGGCCCTGAGGCCCGCTTCGTAAGCCCAAATGCTCTCCGGACCGAAGGGGAAAGCTGCTGCACCGCTGCTCGCCCGGGCGTTCCAGCCACCTGACTTGAAGCCGTTGGTGGCTGACACATAAACCATCATGTCGTCGTTGATGGCATGGGAGTAGGCGATGCGAGGGGTTACCTCGGACTCTTTCTGCTCCAGGGGAATACCCGCGGCGACCATCTGTTGCGAGGTGACGGTACCGGTAAAACCAATGTCCTTGGTTTCATCGGTGTACCGGGCCCCCACCGTCAGGGTGCCCCTGTCCCCAATCTTGATATCCGCCTGGGCATAGACCGCCAGGCTTTCTGTGGTGTTTTCCATAACACGGTCTGCGAGACCGATAAAGAAGGTGAACGGCGTGGCGCCGACACCCGCGAGATCCAGGTAATCGCGCCAGTCCGTGGTGTTCTCCTCATCCATGTAGTAGACGCCGCCGGTGAGGTAGACGCGGTCATTCATGATATTGCCAGCCCACTTCAATTCGGCGGAGAACATATCGTGCTCACCGATGTTGTCGATGATGAAAAAATCATCGGACAGGGCGTTGGGGAAATTAAGGGTGTATTCCTGGTCGATCTGGCGACTGCCCAAAATCAGGTTGGCGGTGCCGCCGCCGACCTCCCAACCCAGGTTGGAGATGATGTTGAGCATATCCACCTGGTTGCCGTACTGGGCTTTCTGCTTGAAATCGAGATAGTCGGGCAGGCCATTGGTAATGGTTGAAGCGGACACCCTGCGGTCGCCGTCTATATAGCCGTGCACGTTGGCGGCCTGGGTGTCGCCGCCATCCACTGACACATCCCAGGTCAGGGTGTCGGTTAGCAGGAACCTGAACGCGGCCCGCCAGCCCGTGGAATCAACTTCATTGTAGGTCTCACCGTCGACGGTATTTTCAAGGTAGCCGTTGTCGTCCACCGTGTAATAGGAGAACTTCGTCAGTACCCGGTCATTGATGGGTACATCAATGCTGCCGCGCATCATGGTGCGATCCCAGCGCCCGACACCACCCTCCAGATAACCGGACATCTCCTCGCCCGGCTTACGCATGATGATGGAAATCGCACCCCCGGTGGTGTTGCGTCCGTACAGCGTGCCCTGGGGACCACGCAGCACCTCGATCCGTTCCACGTCAAAGAGGGTGAAGTTGTTGGCATTCTGACGCGTGATATAGACGTCATCCACATAGGTACCAACTGGGGGGTCAAAAGTAGCGATGGATTCATCGTTACCCTGGGCGCGCATGTAATACATATTGGCGGTGCCAAGGCCGGTGTTGTTACCCCCAAACAGGTTGGGCACCACATTGATCAGGTCCAGGGTGTCGTCCAGCTGCAGGTTTTCAATCAATTCCTGGTTGTAGGCACTGACCGCCAAGGGCACATCCTGTACCGATGCCTCACGGCGCTCAGCGGTGACCAGAACCTCCTCCAGTTGGGCATGGGCCGCCTCGTAGGGCAGTGTTGCAGCAACGGCGACAGCCAATGCCACTCGGGGTAGACGAATTGCAGAGAACTCGGTCATGGGCAGTGCTCCTGATTATTGGTTATTGTCGGCGAGCTATGCGCGCTCGCACTTGATTGTTATATCACTATATCAATAGTATGTTTTGGCGCAACACCCGGAGCCCAGAGCCCAGCCACACTGTTGGCCCGCCGCCGGGGGCGATATCCAGTCTTAGATCGACGGGGGGAAAGCCTGAATGGCCGGTTTAAATCACGGGCTGGCACTTGCCAAAGACAGTAACCAGCGTGCCAGGGAGCGGTTTACCTCGGCGCTGCGCGCTTACACCCTGGTTGACCTCGCGGCACAGATGCGAAGCGACTACGACTCGGCGGCGGCTGACGCTGGGGTTAGCCACCGGTGCGGCGAGGATGTCCATGCTTTCCTGAAATCCCGGGATTTGTTCAAGTGGTATTCCAGTTTGCGCTGCACCGCCCAGGAACTGGTGTGGCAGTCGACACTCCGTGCCGTCCAGTCAGACACCGGTACCCTCGCCGGGGCGTCCCAGGCCAGCGATGGCGGTAGCGGCCAGGGCAGCCTGGAACTGAATCCCGATCTGCCCCTACCTGCATACACAGAGGAAATGGATGTGCACCTGATGCCGGGCAACTACCAGGGACAGGGGCCGGAAGCCGGGCTGACACCGGGGGCTGTCTACGATAACGGTCTGGAGGTTTTCTCCTTTGGCGTTATGGGTGAAGGACTGGATGACATCGGTCACTCGATGGCAAATTTTGCGCGGCTGCGATGGCCTGACATGCCAGTGACCACGGTAGTCGACGTCGGCTGCACCATTGGCCATAACACCCTGCCCTGGAAACAGGCCTTCCCCGACGCCGAGGTTTATGGTCTGGATATCGCCGAAGCCTGCCTGCGCTATGGCCACGCCCGGGCAGAGGCTTTGGGTATCCCAATCCACTTCCGACAGGCGGGTTGCGACCGCTTGCCCTTTGCAGACGCCTCGGTCGACGTGGTCTTCTCTTCCATGTTCCTGCATGAGTTGCCGGTCGACATGATTCGGGCGTTCTTCAACGAGGCGTTCCGGGTGCTGCGACCGGGGGGCTTGCTGATTCACATGGAACTGCCCCCGAATGATGCCCTGGCGCCCTACGATGCCTTCTACCTGGACTGGGATTGTTTTTACAACAACGAACCCTTTTACAAGGGCTTTCGGGATTTGAGCTACCCCAAGCTTTGCAGCGACGCCGGGTTCAGTGAGGCCGATTTTTTCCAAGCCACCCTGCCCCGCTATACCTACGTCGACGAACAGACCTTCGCTGCTGCCGTCGGAGAGACCGCGAGCTTTGACGAGGACACCGGTCGCCTGTCGGATACCATCACCTGGTACGCCTTCGGCAGCCGGAAACAGGCCTAGGATCCATGAGCGCAGACGATAAAACGGTCCGCGGCGGTCGACCCTCTTTCTTCAGCAATCCCGAGAGCGACCGGCTGCTGGCCATTATTGTGCGGCTGTTAACGGAACACTCGGTGCTGGCAGAACGGGTCAAAACCCTAGAAGCCCTGCTCGATCAGTCCGGCATCATTAGCAGCGACCAGATTGAGGCCTTCGAACCCAACCAGGATGTCGATGAGGCCTGGATGCTGGCCCGCATGCAGTTAATCAAAGACGTGCTGGAATCGGGCGCCAACATTCCACTGGACGAACCGTGAGGCCACGCCATGTATGAGTTTTGGCTCTATCTGCACATCCTGCTGCTGGTTTTTTGGGTCGGCACCGACCTGGGCGTGTTTCTGGCGGCCCGCTACTCGGAGCGCACCGAGCTGTCCTATGAAACCCGCGCTATCGTGCTGCAATTGGGCATGGTGCTGGACCGACTGCCACGCTCAGCACTGGCGATCATCATCCCCTCGGGCCTCAATCTGGCGGCAGCAGCGGGGATCATGCAGCCCCCCGGCTTGCTGATACCCATGGCCTGGCTACTGGGTGCCGTCTGGCTGGTCATCCTCTGGCGGGGCTTCCTCAGCACCGAACCCAAGGTTCAGGAACAGAGCGCCATCATCAACTGGATTCTGAATATGGCCATGGCACCGCTGGTTACCGGGGCGGGACTGTATCTGCTACTGGCAACCGATACCTCCCCATGGCTGGCCTGGAAAGTCATTGCCGTGGGTGGCATTTTCGTCATCGGGGTGTTGCTGGATCTGTTTTTCAAACCCGCTGTCGGCTTCTTCACCGCACTGGCCGATAACCCCGAGGAACCCGTTCTCAATAGCCAGTACTCCCGGTCACTGAAGCCCGTATACATCACGGTGCTGATGATTTATGCACTGGCCCTGGGCGCGGCGGCCCTTGGGGTTTTCAAACCATGATGCTGACCAAACCGCAGCAGGCGCGGGGGTTCCTTGCTCTCGGGCTCTCGACAGTGCTGGCGATCACGGCGATCAGCGCCCCAGCCCAGCCGGACGCCGAGGCCAACGCCATAGAGGCGGAGGGCGGCAAGTGGGCCCGCTACTATGAAAATGAAGACCTTCAGGGCCTGATGACACTGTACGTGGACGACGTGGTGGTTGCCCTGCATGGCCAGCCCGCGCTTTACGGCAAAGAGGCCGTGCGGGCTTATTTTGCCCAGCGCCTGGGCAAAGCCGAGAGCACCTTTGAGTTGGAGTATGAGGTGCGGGAAACCCAAGGTGACATCGCCTACATCATCAGCAAATACTGGCTCAAGGCCACCGACAAAGCCACGGGCGCCGTCTACCGGGATGCGGGACGCTCGCTCCTTGTGTACAAAAAGGAAGATGGCCAGTGGAAAATCGCCGCCGATATCGACCAGGCCACCCCGGACGTCACCTGGCCCGCGCCCTCCGGGCTGGAGTAACCATCGGGTTGGCCGGCCGCTAGGCAGCCGGATGAAAGGGGCAGTTGTCTTCGCGTTCCACCAGATCGAAGCTGAACAGGAATTTGGCCACCCCAGACAGCATGCTGCCGACAAAACCCAGTTCGAGGATCTGGGCATCGTCAAAGAAGGTGGCCAGCCTGGCGTGCAGTTCAGCATCCACAGCTCCCTGGTCCGTCACCAGTGACAGCCTTTCACCCAGGGCCAGCACCGCCCTGTCCTGGGCAGACAGGGCGTCACTGTCAGGGTCCTCCAGAGCGTTGATCTCAGCCTCGGACAGACCCGCAGCCCTGGCGTCCTCGCGATTGCCCTGGTTGCAGAATTTACAACCGTGCAATGTTGATAACCGCAGCCTGAGCAACTCCTTATAACGCCGTGGGACCCGCCCGCCCCTGAAAACCTCTTCGTAAAAGGAGCTGATGTACCAGCGGTACAGTTCCGGATGGTTGGCAAAAACCTCGAAAAAAGTGGCATCCCCCCGCAGTTCCATTGACTGTGACCAGGCGCTGCGCAAGTCCTCCGGCATGTCGGCGGGGGGAATTCGGGCCAGCAGGGGCTCGGGCATCAGACCATCGCCCTGATCTTGTCATCGCGATAGCGCCCCAGCAGCAGAAAACTCAGGGAGCAGGCAACGAACACCCACATAGCCACATTCATGGCCAGGTCATAGCTGCCGGTACGTCCGTAAATCGCACCAAAAATCGCGGGCCCAAAACCGGCACCCAGGCCAAAAAAGGCGTAGAGGGTGCCGTAGATCCGGGCATAGCTTTTCATGCCAAAGTAGCGGGCGACAAGATAGGCGAGCAGGTCGTATTCCACCCCGGCGGCCACCCCCAGGGTCACGATGGCGATGACCATCTGCCCATAGGAGGGGTCGGCGGTGGCGAAGATAAACATCGAAATCGCCGGCATCATTTGCAGGACGCAGGCCAGGATGGGCGCCCACACGAAATCCAGCAGGTAGCCCGCGAGCACCCGCCCGACATAGACCGAGTAGCCGAGGAAGCTGGCCAGAATGATGGCGTCACCCCGGTCAAAACCCTTGCTGGCCAGCATGGTTTCCAGATTGGGAATGGGTCCGCCAATGGCGAAGGACAGGGGCAGAAATATCGCGCACAGTAGCCAGAAGCGCCACTCACGCAGGCATTGGGCAAAGGTGTAACCATAGAGTTGGTTGCTGCCCGCGCCCTGGGGTCTGGCACTCTCCAGCGCCTTGACCCGGCGCTCCACCTTGGGATCGTCGACATCCCTGAACAACAGATAAACGACCGGCAGGGCGACTATCAGCGGCAGGAAGCCGACGCCCACATAGGCCATTCGCCAGCCAACCGCGTCAATCAGGGTCGCGGCGTAGATTTTTGCCAGCGCGCCACCGATACCGGTGCCCACCAGGGCCATACCCAACGCCAGGCCGCGTTTGTGTTGGAACCACCGGGAGATTGCCTTGGTATAGGTGATGGGGAGGGTGCCCGCACCCACGAAGGAGAGCATCGCCCAGAGGAAAAAGTACAGGGGCAGGCTGCCGTTGTTGAGGGCAAAGGCCATCATGCCCAGGGCGAACAGCAAAATGGATATCAGGGCCACCTGCCGAACCCCGAACCGGTCGGATAGGTAGCCGGCAAAAGGCGCGCTGATCACCGTGGCCAGGCAGAACGGCACCAGTCCGTACATGATCTGGTCAATGCCCCAGCCAAACTCCTGGCTCAGGGGCTGGGCAAAGACCCCGATGGTATAAAAGGGCAGCGGCGACATCCCCAGGGAGATGCCCAGGCTGCCCGCCAACACCACCGGCCAGCCATACTTGAACTCAACAAAATCTGATTTCATGGCACCAACGCCTCAGCCCGTTCGGGATCAGTGTACAGGGTAAGGCAGCGACCAGGGCCGCCACCCGCCGATCTCGCGCCGGAACAAGCGTCGAACCTCAGTGGCCCCCCTGGCGCTTGGGCTCGCTCTCTGCGCGTGCGTCCAGGGCCTTTTTGAAGACCGTCCAAGAGGTTTCGTTGGGCCGCTGGTCATCCCCTGGCGGGGCATGGCGGTAATCGGGATAGCTGGCTGCTATCTCTTCCCTGAGCAGGTCGGGGAGATCATCCCACTGCTGCAGCTTGCTGCCCTGGGCATTGAAATACATCAGGCCGTCACGGCCGTTCATCTCCATCCAGGGCAACCACTGGGCGATGCGCACCCAGGACACGCCGGGGTTGATGGAGGTCAGGCTGTCATCAAGCAGGTCCTTGTGCGGCCCGTAGAAGTTAAACAATTCGGTGGCGTGATAGCTGCCACCCACGTACTTCTGGTAATTGCCCGCCAGGACATTGTGGTAGAACAATGGCACCTCGATGTTCATCTGCCAATAATCACCCACCTGCTCGATGGGCATCCGGGCCACCTTGCCGTCCCGGCCGTAACCAAAGTTGGCCGCCCAGCTGTTCACGGGATCGTTGGCCACGTGGATGACCTCAACCGTGTCACCGGTATACGGGTTATCCCACTCCCTGAGAATTTCCCCGGTCTTCGGGTCCAGATACAGCATGATTTCCCGGGAAACCATCCGGTAACCCGACTGCCCCTGGTCGTTGGTAACCGTCACACACTGGCGCACGTTCATTCCCAACAGGCCGAATAACAGTTTGTCCGGCTCACCCTGGCGCCTGGCATAGGCCCGGCCCTGCCAGAGGTAGGTCTTCTCCGCGCCATCTTCCGTGGAGCAGTGGATTCTGCGATTCAGTGCCACCACGCCTTCCGGTGTCTGTAAATCGATCTCCGCGTGGGCAGAGCCAGCCACCAATGCTGCGCACGCCCAGATGATGATTTTTCTGATACCCATGTTTTCTGTCCCCCTGTGTGACCACGAAAGTCGGTTCCAATCCCCCCATTCGAGCCCGCCGTCGGTCGGCTGATCTTGGGTCTGGTAATGCCAATACATTTAATGGTATATGTTTATCACAAATTGACGCGTCTTGGCTGCAGTTTCCGCCCAATGCTGTTCGATCCACCCGGGGCCGCCCGCGTCGAAGAGTCATAACAACAACCAGGGGGGTAGTTACTCATGGCCTATCAGAGCACAGGCGCAGATTCTCAACAGCGAAAGCACGGCATCCCACTGCTGGCGCTGGCGGTTGCGGTGGCTGGTGCCACCTTTACCGGCGCACCGGTGAAAGCCCAGGAAGGCGCTGAAAGCATTGAAGAAGTGATTGTCACCGCCCGACGTCGTGAGGAATCGCTATCGGAAACGCCGCTAGCGATCACGGCGATCAGTGCGGCAGACATTGAAGCAGGTGCTTTTAAGACGCTCGTCGACGCGCAAAAAACCGCGCCGGGCCTGTTCATTGAGTCAATGAATAACGAAAACGGCCGCACGGTTTTGATGCCAAGGTTTCGTGGGGTCACTTTTGACGCGACCAGCCCCTTACAAAGAACCAGTTCGGTGTTTGTCGATGGCTTGATTGTGACCTCCGGGTTACACAGTTTACCGGTAACCCAAGTTGAACGGATTGAGGTGGTCAAGGGGCCTCAATCGGCGTTGTTCGGTCGGAACACCTACTCCGGCGCCATCAATATCATTACTCGCAGGCCGGGTGACGAGTTTAAGGGGGGAATCGAGCTCGATTATGGCCTAAAGAGCAAGGCGGCCACGACTGGCTATATTGAGGGCCCAATTACAAGCAAGCTGGGGGTGCGTGCAACGTTTAGTTACACCGATAAGGACGGGCACTACGACAACGCCTTTGTGGAGGGCCAGCGGCTCGGAGACGAGGAGACGCTTGCCTACGGCATCATGCTTGACTTTAATCCCACCGATAATCTGAACATCATGCTCCGCGCCTCCAAGTATGAGGATGATGACGGTCCCGGTGCGTACGCATTGGCGGGTGGACTGGCCGAACACAACTTCTGTGCCGAGCCGACCCCGGCGATAAACCAATTCAGTTGCTTTTTTGTCAACGGGTTAGAGTCCGCTTACCAGGGCGAAGTCAATATTCCAACAAGCATAGGTGCCTCTTCGTCGGCCGATGTCTTTAGTAAAGCAACAGATCAGCTGCGAGATGCCAGTGGCAACTGGGCAGGGGCTTCGGGGGGACCGGGCTATGCGCCGATTGGCGATCACTCATTTGATGATCTCTCCCACAATGGTTTTGGTAAGGCGGGGGACGGAGAGCGCTTTGGCGCGATCGTCTCCTGGGATATGACTGATTCGCTGAACCTAAACATTGCCTACGGCAAGAACGAAGATGACTATGTGCTGTTTCATGACTTTGATGCGGCAGGTGGCTTTGGTTTCCATACCTACAATGCGCGAGTGACTGAGGACGAAACTTTTGAGGTGAGGCTGTCAGGCACTAGTGAACGCTTCGACTGGTCCATCGGTGCAACGCAGGTTGAGATGTCTTCCAAGGCCCACGGCGGTTTCTATGACCAATACTTCGGCGATTTGTTTGGTGGCACGCCGGGATATTGGTTCGCTGATATCTATAACCCGACCACCGCGTTATCGCTGATCGAGGCGGATACCACCGGCATCTTCGCTTCAGTGGATTTCAGGATTACGGATCGTCTGACCCTGATTGGGGAAGTGCGACGCCAGGAAGACGAAATCAATGACCCGAGTGTCAATGAGGCGGCGGGCAAAAATCTGTCTCCTGCAGAGTTCTCGTCTACCCTGCCCCGCGTGGTGATCAAGTATGAGTTGAACGACAACCATATGTTCTATGCGAACTACAGTGAGGGCACGCTGCCAGGTGGCTTTAACCCCGAAGTGGCATCCAAGCTGACCACCCCGGAGCAGATTGCCACCTTTAATGCGGACACGCCCGGGATTGGTGAAACCTTCCAGGAAGAGACCCTCACGAACTATGAGGCGGGCTGGAAGTACGCCTCTGACGATGGTCGGTTAGCCATGAATCTCGCTATTTTCCACATGGAGCGATCAGACCAGGTGTACTCCGGGTTTGGCGTGATTCCAGCTGACGTCACCTGTTCGGGTGACTCAGACGGTGATGGCGTGCCGAACACAGAAACCTGTACGGTCGCTTTCAGCGGCAACGGCACGTCCAGTGATATCGATGGTTTTGAAATTGACCTGAGCTATCAAATGTTTGACAGCCTGTCGCTGCAGGCGGGCCTCGGTTACACCAAGGCTGAGATCTCGGATTTCCCCGAGAATGGCGACTGTGGTGACTACAACGATGTATTCGGCCCCGGTTTGTCCTGTGTGGGTCAGCAGGCGGCCCGATACCCCGAGTGGCTCGGATCGTTTATCGCTACCTATGACTTCAATACGCCGCTGGGCGACTCCTATGCTCGAGGTGAGCTCTTCTACACTGGGTCCTACTACGATGAAGTCACCAACCTGACCGAAATTCCCGATGCGACCGAGATCAATCTTCGCGCCGGGGTTCGCATGGACAATGGCATCAGTCTGGAAGCATACGTATCCAACCTGCTGGACGAGGATGCGCCTACCGGTGGTAACAACATCGCCGATACCAGTAAGTATGTCCGTGATACCACTTTTGCCTATAACTTTTTCGTGGAGAGTGTGCACATCCACATGCGCGATCGTCGGGAGTTAGGATTCCGTGTGCGGTACGACTTCTAATCGACCTGCGCGCGGGATGTTGTGACCGGCATACCGCAGGGCAGCAATACGGAAGGCAGCTCTCGAGCTGCCTTTTTCTTTGACCTCGATGGGTTTCGGCCAGTGGCATCGAGTGGGGGTGATACGGCGGTATCGAGTATGGGCAACAAAGAATTATTGAGTGTCTTTAATCTGGGCAGTTAACAGTGGGTAAGTGGACATGAGCGTCAAAACCATCAAAACCCTGCACCGTTGGCTCGCCTTTATTCTGGGGATATTCGTTGTTTTTCAGGTGACCTCCGGCAGCATTGCCGCGGAAAGCCGCCTGCTGATGCAGTGGTTTTACCCTGAGAAGTACCAAGTGGAGGCGGGCGGCATCCCCGCAACCCCCACTCAGATACAGACGACCATGCGTTTGCTGGAACCGGAATTCAATATTGCCCATGTCATGGTGCCGCCGCCCAACAGGGCGGATACCGCCTATATCTTGATGGGCGGGAGAAACCCTGAGGATTTGCACGAGTCCAAAATCATGGTCGACTACGACCAGTATCAGCAGCAGATTATTGGCGAGCATCC
>JAAXJC010000183.1 GCA_012270045.1 Luminiphilus sp. | reverse complement strand
GCTGGCAATGGCATTGCAGTGGCTGCAGGGGATCTGCCGTTTATACCGCCCATGCGCATCCTCGGCGGAGTGGATCTTGACTACAAACCATGGAACTCCAAACTGCGGCTGGAGGTTCAGTACGTCGCGGAGCAGGACCGTGTGGGTCAAGAACCCGAGGGTAGTGAGGTTGAACTCCCGGGTACGTTCCCAACCGACAGCTATACGCTGGTCAACGTGTACCTTGTGTCGGCGCCCTTCCGCAGTGCGGAGAATCTCACCTTTTCACTGACTGCACGCAACCTCACCGATGAGTTTGCCCGCTCTGCCACCTCGTTCTTGTCCCAGTCAGCCCCCTTGCCGGGCCGGGATATCCGGTTTGGCATCAACCTCACCTTCTGAGGCGGATAGCTTGGTAGGGTTCATCGCTAAAAAAGCGCCCAATACGGGCGCTTTTTTGTCTCCGGTGGCATCACATTCTCTGCCGGATGCTGTCCTGACGCCATTGGCTGCGCGGCGCTCTCCTCAACCAGTTAATGGGAGTGCCAGTTGATGGTTGCAACGGCGTCAAAAACCCACGTTTGTGGTGAAGGAGACTGCTTTGAGCGGCAGAGTGCCGATGAGCGCATCGCCCTCGCAGAATCCATTTGTAAGTCCCGGGGTTCTCGATTAACCCCCCTGCGCGCCAGTGTACTCAAGTTAATGTGGGCGAGTCGGCAGCCACTGGGCGCCTATGAGTTGATTGATCTTCTCACCGAGCAAACCGGTAGTAAAATCAATCCGCCGACTGTCTATCGAGCCCTTGATTTCCTGATCGAACAGGACTTCGTGACTCGAATCGCCAGCAACAATACCTTTGTGCCCTGTCCCCATCCCGAACGCCCACACACCTGCCTGTTCTTCATCTGCGGTGGCTGTGGCTCGTCGACTGAAATTGAAGATGCCCGGATTGAGCAGTTGCTAACGGAGGACGCCAGCGGCATTGGCTTCAACGTGACCCATCGGGTCGTGGAACTGCAGGGTACCTGTGCCTCTTGTGAGGCCTCGTCTCCGTAAAAGGCCGATGTTGCGCCCCCCCTGATCGGCGATGGCCCATTCAAAACAGCGAACTGCCAGAATAGCGAAGGCAGTTATCTAGTCTCCTGTGTAAGTAAAAAGGCCGACCAACATTGCGCTGGTCGGCCCAGTCGGGGAGCGGCTTGGCAACCTGGCCGGGCGTTGACCCAGCCGCTGTGTTGCGCCAGGGGCCGCTGGCCCGTTATTCGACCGAAATAACCACCTTGTTGATGGTGCCGGTGAACCGGGTCTCGACCGGACCCACGCCAATGTCGTCAGCGACGGGGGTTTGGTTGTCCAGACCCACATCCGCCGTCTCGTCCGCGGAGAATATCAGTGGTTGGGTACGACCGATGCGGCCCGAGGCCACTTCCTCACCGTTAACTGTGATGGTGGCGTCGCCGCCCTTACCCAGACCGCCGCCGTCGTAATCGAAGTTCATTACGATGGTAGCCGGCCCCGGCGCGATGGCGTCATCTGCCGCAACCGTGAAGCGTTCGAGGCCGAGGAAGTTATAGGTGTAGATGGGTCGTCCGTCTTTCATGTACAGGGACCAGCCGCCGAAACGCCCGCCCTGGGTCAGGATCACACCGGTGGCGCCTTCCTCGACCTCCACCTCGGCGCTGATGCGCTTGGAGGTGTTTTTGGAGTTGAGGAAAGTATTTTCCAGTATGCCGTTCATGCCGTCGTATAGTGTCAGCGACTTACGACCGCCAAGCAGATCAGGCCGTCCCGCGATGGCGGGATTAACGCGCTCAACAGACCGGTCGTCGATGGGCAGCACGTTGTATTTTTCGGCCTCCTCCATGAACTTGGCCTCCATGGCGGCAACCCGCTCGGGGTACTGATCTGCCAGGTTGTTGACCAGGCTGAAGTCTTCCCGGGCGTTGTACAGCTCCCAGACATCGTCCTGGAGGGGCTTCTGCTTACCGGTTTGCCATGGCGCTCGATGCAACACCCGCGCAAACCACCCGTCCTGGTAGAGCGCACGGTTGCCGAACATCTCAAAGTATTGAACCGTGTGCCGTTCTGGCGCATCGGCGTCATTCAGACTGAACATGAGACTGGTGCCTGCCATCGGCTCCTGAACCGTGCCGTTAACGCTGGTGGGTTCGGGCAGGCTGGCTGCCTCCAGGATCGTCGGCGCAATATCAACCACGTGGGAGAACTGGCTGCGAATCTCGCCCTCGCTCTCGATGGCATCCGGCCAGTGAATCACCATGCCGTTGCGAGTGCCGCCGAAATCAGAGGCTACCTGCTTGGTCCACTTGAAGGGCGCGTCAAAGGCGACGGCCCAGCCTGCGGACATATGGGGGAAGGTGTACTCGCCACCCCACTCGTCAAGGCGCGGCAGCAGATCCTCGACCTTCTCAACCACCTGGTTGAAGTAGGTCATTTCGTTGTACATGCCGATAAATCCGCCTTCGGCACTGGTGCCGTTATCGCCGGCGATATAGATGATCAGGGTGTTGTCCAGCTCGCCGATATCCTCAATGGCGTCCACCAATCGGCCGACGTTGACGTCGGTGTGCTCCATGAAGCCTGCGAACACCTCGGCCTG
>JAAXJC010000110.1 GCA_012270045.1 Luminiphilus sp. | reverse complement strand
CCTCAACTCGGGATGGTCAGTCACCGATTGCTTGAGGAAGTACTCCACTGCTTTAACATCATGATTGGTCGTGGCCTCAATGGTTTTAATCTCCATAGCCTGCTCACTGCCGAAATCTGCGACCAGGACATCAAGGAATTCGTTGGTGCTGGCTTCGAAGGTGGGCACTTCAGTGATGTCCGGGCAGTTAGAGAGGCACTGCAGCCAGCGCACCTCCACCTGCACTCTCCGGGCGATCAGGCCGAACTCACTGAATATGCTTCGCAATGGCTGCAATTTGTCGCCATAACGCCCATCGAGTGGGGAAATGGCGGTGAGTGAATTCAGATCCATGACGCACTTACCTGTAAAGTCGTTGTTGAAGCCGCGGCTAAATCCTACCGGAGCCCGAGTTCCCGGCATAGGTCCAGGGCCACACCCCGCACGCGCCCACGCTGGAAGGTGAGTTTCCAGCGACGTCCACCCAGCTGACGCCACAGGAACGCTGAACGTACCCCGGCGAGCAGCAGTGCGCGAATGATTTCCGCGTTGCCATCATTCTGCAGATGCTGGGCGCTACCGTTAACCTTGATGCGAAAAGAAAGCGTGCTCAGGGTATCCGAATAAACCGCCGCGACACTATGGCAAATGTCATTGGCCTGGGAGGCGAAATGGGTGGCTTTATAACTCGAGTGTCTCAGCCGACTGTGTACTATCTCCTGCAGGTCAGGCCGGGCATTGAACTTTCCCTCCAGGTGAAGAATCGCGAAAAAATAGCGCATCATGGCGCCCGTGGTTTCATCCCCACCCGGGGCGAGTCCGGCCGCCAGGTTTTGCAAGCCGAGCTTGACACCTTGAATGGTGCCAAATACCTCTGCTACATCCGAAGCCTCGAAACTGAACAGGGAGTGCAGGGAGGCCTCCAGGTAATCGACGGGATAGGTGCCGGTCCGCGATAGCTGATCCACGATGCGAGCTGCCTGGGCAACCCCTGCCAGTGCCAGCGTCTGATCCCGCAGGTGTTCGCTGGCCGTCATTGTGTTCCTTCAATAATGCCGCCACCCAGGCAGCTCTCATGGTCGTAAAAGACCACTGATTGGCCCGGCGTCACTGCACGCTGGGGATCGGCGAAGGCTACCTGAAAGCCCCGGTCTGAGGCCTGCAGCACGCACTCCTGGTCGGGCTGCCGGTAGCGCACCTTCGCCTGACAACGCAACGGCAGTGTGGGCGCTTTACCGGCGATCCAAAAAATGTCCTGTACCGTGAGTGATGAGGTGAACAGGGCAGGGTGATCGTTGCCCTGGGCAACCACCAACACATTGCGCTCCAGGTCTTTTTTGATCACATACCAAGGGGCTTCACTGCGCTCTGCCAGGCCACCGATTCCCAGTCCCTGGCGCTGCCCTATGGTGTGATACATCAAACCCCGATGCTCTCCCAGGACCTGACCGTCAACATCTTCTATGGCGCCCGGCTGGGCGGGCAGGTAACGCTCAAGGAAGTCAGAAAAGCGTCGTTCGCCAATGAAACATATGCCGGTAGAGTCTTTCTTTCTGGCATTGTCGAACCCGGCCTGCACGGCTATTTCCCTGACTTCTGATTTTTGCATTGCGCCCAGGGGAAACAGGCTCTGGGCGAGTTCAGCATGGCCTACCTGGTGCAGGAAATAACTTTGATCCTTGTTGTTATCCAGGCCCTTACGTAAACCAATGTCGGTGCCTTCGGGCTCCCTCCGGACGTAATGCCCAGTGGCAATGTAGTCGGCCCCGAGTTGCACGGCATAATCGAGGAAGGCCCTGAATTTGATTTCCCGGTTACAGAGAATATCGGGGTTGGGTGTTCGTCCGCTTCGATATTCACTCAGGAAATGTTCAAACACGCCATCCCAGTATTCCGCAGCGAAGTTGGCGCTGTGCAATTTGATATCGAGACGGTCCGCCACACTCTGGGCATCAGCGAGGTCCACCTTGGCCGTGCAGTAGTCGGTGCCGTCGTCTTCTTCCCAGTTCTTCATGAACAGGCCTTCAACCCGATAACCCTGTTGCTTGAGTAACAGGGCCGCTACCGAGGAATCGACGCCTCCGGACATGCCAACAATGACTCGGGTAGAACTGGGATCGGTCATGGGTTCAGGGGTCTGTCACCAGTGAAAGGGGGGCACTGAGGCCGGCTCGGTATTGACGCAGGACCTCCAGTACCAGGTGGCTCCGGTGTACTGCGGCCAGCGACTTGATCTGCTCATAGCTCATCCAAGGGGCCGCAATGATAGCGTCATCCAGTTCCCGATCGCCATGCTCCCGTACCGGATGGCAGAGAAAGCTGTGTCGAAGGTAGGTAATCCCATTGCCGCCGGTGAAAAGCGCCACTCCCAAATAGCCAACCACGCTGACTTCCCAGCGTGTCTCTTCCAGCACTTCCCTGGCCACCGCCTGAATCAGGCTCTCACCGGGTTCAAGGTGGCCAGCGGGTTGGTTCAGCACTTCTCTGCCAGTGACCGAATCCCGCTCTTCCACCATCAGGAACTGGGGGCCGTTGGTAACCACCGCTGCAACGGTGACATTGGGGCGCCAGCGATCCATCAGGCGCGCCCTGCCACGGTTTCGGTTCGATACTGGCCCGGTTGCAATGCTGCCAGCTGCCAGCGGCCCACAGACACCCGTATCAGTCGCAGGGTGGGCAGACCCACTGCAGCGGTCATGCGTCGAACCTGTCGGTTACGCCCCTCCCTGAGGGACAACTCAAGCCAGTAATCCGGTATGTTGGCCCGATACCGAATCGGCGGCTGCCGTGGCCAGATTGAGGGTGGGTCCAGGCGCCTGGCCCGGGCCGGACGGGTCATCCCGTCCTTGAGTTGCACCCCATTACACAGCAACTCCAGCGTCTCATCGGTGGGCTCTCCCTCTACCTGTACCCAGTAGGTTTTCCATAATTTGAATTTGGGATTGGCTATTTGCTGTTGTAACTGGCCGTCGCGGGTCAGGATGATCAGCCCCTCGGAATCAAAGTCTAGGCGCCCCGCGACCCGATAGTCCGGCGCGCTCATAAAGTCCGCCAGCGTTGACCGTGGAGTTCTGGACTCCGAATCTGTGAACTGACTCAACACCCTGAATGGCTTGTTGAACAGAATAATGCTGGCCAAGCCCGAACCCTCCGCTTTGATGTTAGAATTTGCCCCGGGGGAGGCGTTTCACTACAGCGATCCAGTGCAATCTGGTTACCACCTTTTCGATCGAGGCCCGATTCTGCGTCGCATGGCGCAAGCATCTGGCCCCGCACCGGTGGATCGATGGAAAAGCCCGTTACCAACTAAAAAAACAGGACGCTTTAAACATGGCATATCAGCACATCAAGGTACCGGAAACCGGCGACGTCATCACGGTTAATGCAGACAATAGCCTGTCGGTGCCCGACCATCCAATCATTCCCTACATTGAGGGCGATGGCATTGGGGTGGATATTACTCCGGTCATGATCGATGTCGTTAACGCCGCGGTTGAGAAAGCCTATGGTGGCCAGAAGGCCATCTCCTGGATGGAAATATATACCGGCGAAAAAGCAGCCGAACTCTACCAGGGGGACTGGTTTCCAGAGGAGACCCTGGAGGCCATCAAGACCTATTCGGTGGCCATCAAGGGCCCCCTGACCACGCCGGTTGGCGGTGGTTTCCGATCTCTCAACGTGGCCCTGCGCCAGGAACTCGATCTGTATACCTGCCTGCGACCCGTGCGCTGGTTTGAGGGCGTGCCCTCGCCGGTTCGCAAGCCCGGTGACTGTAATATGGTGATTTTCCGGGAGAATTCCGAGGATATCTACGCAGGCATCGAGTACCAGGCGGGCACCGCCGAGGCCCAGAAGGTGGTCGACTTCATCATCAATGAAATGGGAGCGACAAAAATCCGCTTCCCGGTCGATGTGGGTATTGGTATCAAACCGGTTTCTTCCGCCGGCACAAAACGCCTGGTCAGGAAAGCCATTCAGTATGCGATCGACCAGAACCTGCCTTCAGTGACCCTGGTGCACAAGGGCAACATCATGAAGTTTACTGAGGGGGCTTTCCGGGACTGGGGTTACGAGCTGGCCCAGGAAGAATTCGGCGGTCAGTTGCTCGATGGCGGACCCTGGGTAGAGATCAAAAACCCCAACACCGGTGACCCCATAGTGATCAAGGATGTGATTGCCGACGCGATGCTGCAACAGGTCCTGACCCGGCCCCGGGAATACAGCGTCGTAGCCACCCTAAATTTGAATGGCGACTACCTGTCGGATGCCCTGGCGGCCCAGGTAGGGGGTATCGGCATAGCCCCGGGGGCGAATCTGTCTGATAACGTCGCCCTGTTTGAGGCCACCCATGGCACGGCCCCGAAGTATGCGGGCCAGGACAAGGTGAACCCCGGATCATTGATACTGTCAGCGGAAATGATGATGCGGCATCTGGGCTGGAATGAGGCCGCGGATCTGATTATCGATGGTATGAACGGAGCGATCCAGGCCAGAACGGTGACCTACGACTTTGAGCGACTCATGGAAGGGGCGACCTTGCTGTCCTGCTCAGACTTTGGGAAAGCCATCATAAAAGCCATGTAAGCTGCTGTATTTTAGACATAAAGCCTGAGAAATCAGGCTTTATGTCAAGCTCAGACGTGGCGGCATTGCTGGCCGTTTTGCTGTTGGGCCTACCAGGGCTAGGCATCCACCACTTTGCCCGGGTTCAGGATTGATTTTGGGTCCAGACTCCGTTTCAGCGAGGTCATAAGATCTATCTCTGCCTGGCTGCGACTGATGGGCAGCCAGTCTTTTTTCTCCAGCCCTATCCCGTGCTCCGCAGATACGGAACCCTTGCAGGCAGCCAGCGGCTCGTACACACACTGCTCAATGGTACGCCGATCGGTGATCACCGACGGCGGTGTCTGTACTGCCAAGTGCAGGTTGCCGTCGCCGACGTGCCCAAAAACCCAACACGCCTTGGCCTGCGTGTTGCTGATGCGCTGTTTTACCTCTGCAACGTAGTATTCCATGTCATCAATCGGCAAGGACACATCAAACAGCAAAGCAGGTCCATCGACGAACACCTGGTCGACATCATCCCTGATGCCCCAAAACCCCTCGCAGTCACGCTCGGAGGTGGCGACGGCCGCATCGGCAATCAAGCCCTGATTGAGGGCGCTCTCCAGTGCCGCCTGGAACCGCTGCTGGTCCAGCTCAGCATCCACCCCCTGGGACTCAAGCAGCACATAATAGCTGTGACCATGGGGTACGGGGGGCTGGCTTCGCGCCGGGGGCGAGGTCACCAGAGCGTAATAATCTGACCACAGAACCTCAAAAGCGCTCAGAGAGCCGCCAAGGCAGCGGTCCATGTGCCGCAGCAATCCTTTTACGGCCTCGAAGTCCGAGACCCCTGTGAAGGCCATGCAGCGGGTTTGAGGCGCCTCAAACAACCGCAGCGTCAGCCGGGTTATAACACCTAGAGTCCCCTCGGAGCCTAAAAACAGCTGCTTGAGATCATAACCGGCGTTATTTTTCACCAAGCCGTTGAGGGCATTGATGACTGTTCCGTCGGCCAGAACCGCTTCGACGCCCAGCACAAGATCGCGCATCATGCCGTAGCGCAGCACACGATTACCACCGGCATTGGTGGCAGCGTTGCCACCCAGGGTCGCCGAGCCCCTGGCGCCCAGGTCCAGTGGGAAAATGAGGTCCTCCTCAGCCGCCGCCTCTTGGGCCGCCGACAGCGTCACGCCTGCCTGCGCCGTCAGCGTGCGCTGATTCGGCTGTATGCTCTCGATACGATTCATGCGTTCCAGGGACAGGATGACGGCGTCATCCTGTGTGTCAGCGCCGTGCACCAGGCCGGTCAGGCCGCCATGGGTGATCACCGGAATGCGGTTTTCATGGCAATAGGCCAGTATTTTTGCCACGCCACCGGTCGAATCGGGACGGGCCAGGGCAATGCCCGACAGGGACTCATCCTGCCGCCAAATGCCGGCGGCGCGTTCCGACAGGGTGTCCGCGTCCAAAACACCTTGCTCGCCTAGGATTTGTCGCAAATCAGTCAGTACTTTCATGGTTTTCCCGAGTTTCCTATGGCTTATTTTTATCCCGGCTGTCATATACTAGGGCGATGGCGCTTACAGGTTCAAACGGGTCAGGCCCAACGAACAACCCCCGCCGGGAGGATGACGGTGACCTCGCCGTCGCGCCCGCCAAACCCAAACTCAAACGGCCGCCCCTGTTCAAAGTCGTGCTACTGAACGACGACTATACGCCCATGGAGTTTGTGGTAGAGATTCTTGAATCCTTCTTCAGCATGAACCGCGAGAAAGCAACACAGGTCATGCTGATGGTTCATACAAAAGGCAAGGGCGTTTGCGGTATTTACCCCAGGGATATCGCCGAGACCAAAGCCACCCAAGTCAATACCCATGCCAGAGACAGTGGACATCCGCTACTGTGCGAAGTGGAACCATCCGATGATGATGAGTAACTCGAGGGACGCCAGATGCTGAGTAAAGAGCTCGAAACCGTATTGAATGACGCCTTTCGTACTGCGCGTTCTCGACGCCATGAGTTCATCACCGTGGAGCATTTGCTGCTGGCACTGCTGGATGACTCGGCTGCTCTGACCGTGCTGACTGCCTGCAACGTGGACATTGAGGCACTCCGTGGTGACCTGGTGGAATTTATCGACTCAACCACCCCATTGCTGGGGGATGAGGATGACGGCCGCGATACCCAGCCAACGCTGGGCTTCCAACGCGTGCTTCAGCGCGCCGTCTTCCACGTTCAGAGCTCTGGCAAACGGGAGGTCAGCGGTGCCAACATTCTGGTCGCTGTATTTTCCGAACAGGAGTCCCAGGCGGTTTACTTCCTGAAAAGCCAGGATGTGTCCCGTCTGGATGTGGTCAACTTCATTACCCACGGGATCGCCAAGGGTGAAGAGTCCGAGGACAGCGCGGGCAGCAGTAGCGACGGTGAGCAGGATGGGGAAGACGCAGTGGAGTCCTCTGAGGCGCCCCTGGATACTTACGCCACCAACCTCAATGAAGAGGCCCGCTCCGGGCAGATTGACCCCCTGATTGGGCGCTTGTCCGAAGTTGAGCGAGTGGCCCAGATCCTTGCCCGCCGCAGGAAGAATAATCCCTTGCTGGTGGGTGAGTCCGGGGTGGGCAAGACCGCGATTGCCGAAGGCCTGGCCAAAATGATCGTCGACGGGGACGTTCCGGAAACCCTGCAGGACGCCGTGGTCTATTCCCTGGATCTTGGTGCACTGCTGGCGGGCACCAAGTACCGAGGCGATTTTGAGAAGCGTTTCAAAGGTTTACTGGCCAATCTCAAAGAGCGAGATCACGCCATTCTGTTCATCGACGAAATACACACGATTATTGGTGCCGGAGCCGCATCCGGGGGCGTGATGGACGCCTCAAATTTGCTGAAACCGCTGTTGAGCTCAGGAAAGATGCGTTGCATAGGGTCGACGACCTACGCCGAGTATCGCGGCATTTTCGACAAGGACAAGGCCCTGAGCCGGCGATTCCAGAAAATAGACGTTCTCGAGCCCTCGGTGGAGGATGCGTACAAGATTCTGAAGGGGCTAAAGAGTCGCTTTGAGGACCACCACGGTCTGCGCTACAGCGACCGGGCGCTGCGGGTCGCCACTGAAATGTCGGCGCGTTACATCACCGACCGCTACCTGCCTGACAAGGCGATCGATGTTATCGATGAGGCAGGGGCGTACCAGCAGTTGTTGCCCAGCAGCCGGCGGAAGAAGGTGATTGGTGCCGGTGACATCGAGTCCGTGATCGCAAAGATAGCTCGAATCCCCCCCAAGACCGTCACTTCCGACGATCGCGAGCTGCTGCAGAAACTGGAGCCGAACCTGCAGATGGTGGTCTTTGGCCAGGATAAAGCCATCTCGCAACTGGTGTCTTCAATAAAGCTGGCGCGGGCCGGTTTGCGCTCGGGCGACAAGCCCATTGGCTCTTTTTTGCTCGCGGGCCCCACCGGAGTGGGCAAAACCGAGGTCACCAAACAGCTCGCCCTGCAACTGGGCCTTGAGTTGATCCGGTTTGACATGTCCGAATACATGGAGCGCCATACGGTCTCGCGCCTGATTGGCGCGCCCCCGGGCTACGTTGGTTTTGACCAGGGCGGGCTGCTCACCGATGCGGTTACCAAACATCCCCACTCGGTGGTGCTGTTGGATGAGATAGAAAAAGCCCATCCGGAGGTGTTTAACCTACTGCTGCAGGTTATGGATCACGGAACGCTGACTGACAACAACGGGCGCAAGGCCGACTTCCGCAACGTTATCTTTGTCATGACGACCAACGCGGGTGCAGAAAACGTCAGCAGGCGTTCGATAGGCTTTACCCAGCAGGATCACAGCACCGATGCGCTGGAAGCGATCAACCGCATGTTTACGCCAGAGTTCCGCAACAGACTGGACGCGACAGTGCCTTTTGAACCGCTGGGCGAGGACGTCATTCTCACCGTGGTCGACAAGTTCCTAACCGAGTTGCAGGGTCAACTGGATGAGAAGCGAGTCCAGCTCGAGGTCGACGAAGAGGCCCGGCTATGGCTGGTTGAGAAAGGCTATGACCGAACCATGGGCGCCCGCCCAATGGCGCGCGTTATCCAGGAGCACATCAAGAAGCCGCTCGCGGACATGGTGCTGTTCGGAACGCTGAGCAAGGGCGGCACGGCCACCGTCTCCATCACCGATGATCGCAGCGAACTCCTTGTCACTGCCGAAGTGGAGTCTGAGGAGACCGTCGAGGCCTGACGCCGCTCTGCCACCCCCAGGGCCCAGACAGCAGCGGGCCAAAGGGGCAGGGTGGTGTGCCCCCGACACCGGCATGGTCCAGGTGGCAAATTCCAAGGGTGTGCTACGCCCTCGCCCCGTGACGAATGGGGCTACCTGGACAGCCAACGAGCTTATTTGAGCGCGCTTTCCACCAGGCTGTTGAAGACGCCCAATCCGCTCTCGTACCGGCCGAAGTGAAGGGTCTGCTCCAGTCCGCCATCCAGGTTTCCCTGAATGCCCTCGGCAATCGCAAAATCCTCACCGAGGGTGGCGAGGGTAATGTCATGGTTCTTATCCCAGTATTCCTGACCAGCGGAGGTCGCTGATGCCAGGGTTACCAACCGCAACAGCGTGCGGTTCGGAGCGAGAGGCATGGCATTAATCCAAACAATGTGATCCTGCTGCACCAGTAACTGGCAGGTTGGCATCAGGGTATAGAGGATATTCGCGTATTGGCGAATGACCCCAGTCTCCATCTTTGCCAAGTCCAGACCCCGCAGGGATCGTCTGGGCAGCACCGAGCGTATGTTGTCTCCCAGCGTGGAATAGGAGGACAGATTGTCCTCGAAGTAGGGACCAATGGTGCTGCGGTGGGCGACCCTGAAGTGATAGGCCTCCAGTCCACCCTCGACCAGCAGTTTCCAGTTGGCTTTGATATCGAGATCGGTAGCTGCCACGATCCCAAGCTCGCTGGCCGCCAGCCAGTCCAGGTCCCGGCCAATGGGCTCCAGGGAAGCCAGCGGGTTAAGCAGCGTGTCGCCCTTAAGTACCACCCAGACGAAGCCCCAGCGCTCCTCACAGATCAGCGTGTGAAGCTGTAAGTCAGAAGCCAGCAGGTCGGGGAATCCTTCCTGGAAGTGGGGTCCGGTGACAAAGCTGCCCGTATCGTCGTAGGTCCAGGCATGGTAGGGGCAGGTGAAACGACCCGCACACCCGGAACCCTCGGGTACCAGGCGCATGCCCCGGTGGCGGCAGGCGTTTCGAAAAGCCCTCACCCGGCCATCCCGACCCCGGGCGAGCAGTGTCGGTATGCCGAGAATATTGCAAGCCTTGTAGCTTCCGGGAACGGGCAATTCGGAGCTGTGAGCCGCGGCGAATGGCCTGCTGCAAATGAGTCGGTCCTGTTCCAGTTGAAATTGATCGGGGCTGATGTAACCCCTACAGGATCGACCGCCAGACTGGGGGCCCTGGTAAAAGTTTCCTGAGGCTGAAAGGTCCTGAAGGGCCGCCAGCGCACTCCGTTGTTCCATCAGTTCCATAGCGCCTGCTCAACCCCCCCGCCAATCTGTCTACCGACCGGTAGAGAGTGTGGGGTATCATCGCCAGCATCGTCAACCGGGCATTAGGCAGGGACCAGCACCACAATGACAACAACCCGAGAACAGTTACTGGAGGCGGCACTGCAATTATTTGCAGAGAAGGGTTTTTGGGGCGTCAGCCTGAGCCAGGTTGCCGAATGCTGCAGCATCACCAAACAGTCTCTTTTGCATCACTTTGGCAGCAAGGAAAAGCTGTACCGGGAGGTCCTGGGCCGGATCGCCGGACAGTTACTGGGTGTCGTACAACAGGCCACGGCGGCGGTGGATCAGCCGGAAGCCCAACTGGTTGCTGTACTGGAAGGACTGGACTCAGGTGAGCGGGAAATGGAGCAGGGGCTCCGGGTCATCATGCGTGAATTGCTTGATATTGGAGAGCGTGCGGCAACCGCGCGCTCCTGGCCCATGATGAGCTTTCTCGATGGACTCGACAGCATACTGGCTGGGTCACTGGCCTGGCGTGAAAGCAGCAGGGCAGAGCGGCTCGCTGTCGTATACCAGTGCCTCGGGGCGGTTAATTACAAAGTGATGTCCCGCACAACCCTGCAGGGCATGTACGGCAAGACAGCGTATGGCGCGTTCGAGGCCGCACACCGACTACAGTTGCGGAACACGGTTCGGTGGTTGCTTGACCCGGTTGGGATCAACGCTCGCGGTAGGTGATACGGCCTTTGGTCAGGTCGTAGGGGGTTACCTCAACGCGCACTTTGTCCCCGGTGAGAATACGGATGTAGTTTTTGCGCATTTTGCCCGAGATGTGGGCAGTGACAACATGACCGTTTTCCAGGCGTACCCTGAAGGTCGTATTGGGGAGGGTATCGATGATTTCCCCCTCCATTTCTATCTGGTCTTCTTTCGCCATAGGAACTGGTTTATTCCAAGAGAATGTGGCGCGACTTTACCGGAAACCGCACGCCGCCAAAAGGGTGCTAACCGGGATTATCAACAAATCTGAGGGGCACACCGTGACTGACGTCACCGCCTGGTGGTAAGGCCTCACGGGGCTGCCAGGAGCCATTCTGAAGCAGCTCCAGCGGCCGGAATCGGGACTTGTAGTTCATCTTGTGGCTGTTCTGGATCCAATAGCCGAGATACACATAGTCCAGGCCAGCTTCCTGCATAAGATGTATCTGGTACAGCACGGCGTAGGTTCCCAGGCTGCGTTTTTCAGCACGGGGATCATAGAAGGTGTAAATGGCTGACAGGCCGTCCAGCATCTGGTCGGCCACGACCACCCCCACCAGGCTTTCGCCCTCATAGAAACGAAAATAGCGCGTGCATTGGAGACCATTGTTCAGAAATGAGCGGTATTGGTCCCTATCCGGGGGATACATGTCGCCGTCTGCATGCCTGCCCTCGATGTACCGGTGATACAGCTGGTAGGCCTCGTCATCGTCTATGGTATTGGCCTCGACCACTCGCAGGTCCTGGTTCCGATTCCAAACCCGGTTCTGGCTGCGGGAGCGGGAGAATCCGTCAACCCGCACTCGAGAGGGCACGCAGGCGTTGCAACGACTGCAATGCGGCCGGTACAGGTGGTCGCCGCTGCGTCTAAAGCCCATGATGGACAGTTGCGTGTAGAGATCGATGGAAATCGCCTGGCGCGGATCAATGAACAGGGTGGTGGCCTCCTGTTCAGCCAGGTAACTGCAGGCATGGGGGAAGGTTGTATAGACGCGGATGTCACGCAGGGAAGCGGTCATCTGCCCAATCCCCCAAGTAATACATGGGCTTCTTCCGGCAGTGCCTGGCACCACGCAGGCCTCGCCAACGGCCGCGCCGCGCCGTTCTCGACAAATTGATACACCCTGTCCATTTCCCCCGTTATAGCGCCCGCCAGCATTCTTTCAAAGGCGGGTCTATCCATTGCCCTCGCGCCCAGCGAGACCAGATGGGCACTCTCAACCTGACAATCGATCAGGTCAAAATAACCCATGCATCCGAGCCACGCCAAGCCCGCCAGGGCACTTTTTGACGAATCGGGGCGCAGTGAAAACATGGATTCGCCAAAAAACGCCCGCCCAAGGCATACGCCATACAGGCCCCCGACCAATTCATCCTCTAGCCACACTTCGATTGAGTGGGCGAAGCCCAGTTCGTGGAGAGCAGTATAGGCCGCCTGCATCTCGGGCAGTATCCATGTGCCGGGCTGATTTTCTCTCTTGCCGGCACAGGCCTTGATAACAGCCTGGAACTCTCTGTTTACCGATAGAAAATAGTTTTTATTTCTCAGTGACTTAGCCAGGGATTTTGATACTTTGAATTCAGGGGGCAGGAGCACCAGCCGCGGGTCCGGCGACCACCACAGAACCGGCTCCCCAGCGCGGAACCAGGGGAAAATGCCCTGGCTGTAGGCTTGCAGCAAGCGCCCCGGGGACAGGTCGCCGCCGACGGCGAGCAGCCCGTTAGGCTCCTGCAGCGCCTGATGGGTCGGGGGGAAATCCGATTCGGTCAACCGACCCACTCAGGCGCCGATGCCATCCAGATATTTTTCGGCATCCAGGGCCGCCATGCAGCCAAATCCAGCCGAGGTCACGGCCTGTCGGTAAATATGATCGGCCACATCGCCCGCGGCAAATACTCCGGGGACGCTGGTCAGGGTCGCCTCGCCTGCCAGTCCGGACCGCACCTGGATATAACCGCCCTCCATATCCAGCTGCCCGCTGAAGATATCGGTATTCGGTTTATGTCCTATGGCGATGAACACCCCAGCGACGTCGAGCTGTGCAGCAGCTTCACCCTGTGTCGACTGCAAGCGCAGGCCGGTAACCCCAGAGGCGTCACCCAGTACCTCCTCAAGGGTCCGGTGCCAGTGCAGAACCACTTTTCCTTCCTCAGCCCGGGCGAACAGTCGATCCTGCAACACCTTTTCCGAACGCAGGGCGTCACGCCGGTGTACCAGGTGCACCCGGCTACAGAGATTGCTGAGGTATAGGGCCTCCTCGACCGCTGTGTTACCGCCGCCGACAACAGCCACCTCTTTGCCGCGATAGAAAAAGCCGTCGCAGGTCGCGCAGGCGCTGACGCCCTTGCCCATGAAAGCTTCCTC
>JAAXJC010000092.1 GCA_012270045.1 Luminiphilus sp. | reverse complement strand
TTGACGGCCACACTGGGCAGGGCCGCCAATACCCGATGCATGTCGTCATAGACCGCGCCACGGTCTTCCCCGTTGAGCTCCGGCAGTGCGGGATCCCAGAACACCCGACCATCCAGATACTCCATGAGGTAAAACATGGACCCTATGACATCATCGTCCTCGCAGAGGGCCACGGCTCCCGGGACCGGTACATCGGTGTCCCGCAAGGCTGAGATCACCCGAAACTCACGGTCCACCGCATGGGCGGACGCCAGTAGAGCCCCAGGCGGCTTTCTCCTGAGTACGAACTGCTTGTCCCCAGCGGTCAGTTTAAAAGTGGGGTTTGATTGGCCGCCGGCGAATTTTTCGGCTGTCAGTTCTCCGGCAAAATCCAATACGTGCTCCCGCAACCAGATGGCGAGATTGGAAACATCTAAAGTCTGGGTGTTCACCTGATTTTTCCTCGAGGTACTGGCACGCAGCGGCGCGCTGGACTGGCCGCGGACATTGAAGCATTTGATTGGTCAGTATGCTGTGGTTATGCTGGCGCGCGCAAGGGATTGGCATGATCAGCGATGGTCTGCCGCTGCGTAGCAAAAGGAGTGTTCATGAGTAGTATTGCGAATTTCGAGGCCGCCCAGAAACTGGTTACCCAGCCCGGCTCGTTGCTTGAAGTGGGTCAGGTAGACGTAGCGGGGCAGTCGCTGCTGGGTTACGTGAATGCTCCCGGAAGTGTGCGAGACCTTTGGCTGCTGGCCACCGGCCACGGTGATGCCGAATACATGGTTTACCTGGACGAGCGCATGTCCTACAGCGATGCCGCCGCACAGGTAGCGGGATTCGCCAACTGGCTGCAGGCCCAGGGCATAGGGGAGGGTGACCGTGTCGCAATCGCCATGCGCAATTACCCCGAGTTGGTGCTCGCGCACTGGGCGATCAACTCCATAGGGGCCGTCGTTGTCGGCCTGAATGCCTGGTGGGTTGCCGATGAGATGGCCTACGCCCTCGAGGATTCAAAACCCAAAATATTGGTGGCGGATGATCGGCGACTGACGACCTTTGCCGAGATCAGTGAGCGCTTCCCCGAATTGAGGCTGGTCTCGGTCCGGACCGATGCCCCGGCGCTGCCCGCGACCGCCTGGCAGGATGCGGTGGCGACCGGCGGAGAGCTGCCCGAGGCCAATATCGACCCCGATAGTGAGTCCTGTATCTTCTACACCTCGGGTACTACCGGCAGGCCAAAGGGCGCACAACTGACCCACCGGGGCTGCGTGGCCAACGTCATGAACGTAGCGGCTATGGGTACGATTTATGCCACCCACCGAGCACTTGAGTCGGGCGAGGCCGTTGACGCTCCCGTGGCGGCTCCGGCCCCCACGTCGCTGATAGCGACACCTCTTTTCCATGTCACCGCCAATAACTGCATCATGCAGGCAGGCACCGTGGCTGGCGGGCGGTTTGTGATGATGTACAAATGGGACCCGCTTGAGGCCATGCGGCTCATTCAGCAGGAGCAGGTCACCACCATGAGTGCCGTGCCCATGATGAGCCGGGAGATTCTTTCCCACCCCGATCGGGATGACTACGACCTGAGCAGCCTGAATGCCATGGGCGGCGGCGGCGCTGCGATGCAGCCGGACCTGGTCGGCAAGGTGGCCGCGGAGACCAAGCGTGCGAAACCTGCCCAGGGTTATGGCATGACAGAGGTATGTGGAATTATCAGCTACATCGCCGGCGATATTTTTATCGAACGCCCGTCCAGTGTCGGCCCGATGGTGCCAACCCTTGAAGGGCGTTGCGTTGACGACCAGGGACAACCCCTGGCGGCCGGGGAGGTAGGGGAGGTATGTGTTCGGGGCACACCTGTGATCAAGGGCTATTTGAATCGCCCTGAAGCCACCCAGGAGACGATTGTCGAAGGATGGTTACACACAGGTGACGTCGGATACTTCGACGATGATGGCTTTCTCTATCTGGTAGACCGCGCCAAGGACATGATTCTCAGGGGTGGCGAGAATATCTACGGCGCCGAGGTTGAAAATGCCATTTTCGACCACCCGGCGGTTTTGGAATGTGTGGCTTTCGCAGTGCCCGATGACCGGCTCGGTGAAGAAGTGGGCGCTGCGGTGCACCTGAGGGATGGTGCTGTTCTGGATGCGCCGGGTTTGCGGGAACACCTGGCGTCCCGGGTTGCTGCTTTCAAGATTCCCCGCTACCTGTGGTTCCTGGCGGAGCCGCTGCCGCGCAACGCCAACGGCAAGTTCCTCAAGCGGGAACTACGGGACGTGCTTGACCCCGGGAGTGCAGACTGATCGCTGACGACCCTTTGACCGGGGAAGATTACGCAACCATTCGCGCCCGGGTCGAGTCTGATATCCAGCGGGCCAGTGACATCCTCGAGGTGGACCTGCCCGCCATAGAGACACGCTTTGATCTTTCCGGTAGCGCCGCGGGCATGTACTGCTATAAGTCAGCGTGCCGTTGGCTGCGCTTCAATCCCTGGGTGTTCGCCACGGATATGGCCCTGCACCTGAGTGATACCGTGCCCCATGAAGTCGCTCACTATGCGGTGCACCAGTGTTTCGGGAGTCGCGGGGTGAAACCCCACGGGGCTGAGTGGCGGGCGCTGATGCTTGCCCTGGGCGCCAATC
>JAAXJC010000005.1 GCA_012270045.1 Luminiphilus sp. | reverse complement strand
ACTTCAAATAGCCCAAGGGGTTCGACGATGGGGCGCTGGCCCAGCACGTCATCAAGGGAAATAGGGTCGCGAAACTGAGACAGGGGATTCAGCGCCGCGTGCTCACGGCTCTTCACGGCAACCTTCGCGATATCAGCCCGAGTGACCCCATGCTCTGCCATGTAGCGCATGCAATCTAGGGCGTACCAACCGATGGGTGGTAGGCCAAAGGGAGCCTGGAAATTGACATCGCCCACCGCCCGGATGCCGAAGTCCAGGGCCATATTCGGGTCGCCGCTGCTCTGGCAAACCACGCCCAGGGCAAGGGCATAGTCGGCGTGCCCGGCACTGATTTGACTGGCGGCTACGTCGAAGGCCACGCCGCCGGTTAAACCCAACTGGCTGACTTCGGTGACCAAGCCACGGCAGGTAATGCCCAACTGGGCTGTCATGAACGTCGCGAACCCCAGTTGGCGCGTGGTCGGCGGGTTCTGGGTGAAGATGGCTGCATCCACGTTCGAGGCCGGGATACCGGCGTCGGCCAGGGCGTTGGCGGTCACTTCCGCCAGTATGTCGTGTTCCAGTCCGTCCGGGACGCCACCGGACGCTGTGGTCAGTTTCCCTACCGGAACGGCGCTGGCGCCGATGATGGCGACCCCGGACTGTTCAGACGACACGGGAATCCTGATGGCCCTCATTGGCAAAAGCGCTGCGCAGCAAGCGTTTTTTTATTTTGCCGCTATCTTCCCGGGGCAGGGCTACATCAAAGTGGAATTCTTTAGGTATCTTGTAGCTGGCAATGTACTGACCGAGGTGCTCCCTGAGGGTGTCAACGCTGACCGGCCGGTCCGACTCTATGCAGGCCACCAGGCGTTCACCGTATTCCGCATCCGGAACGCCAAACACTGCGCAATCCCGGATGTCCTCCATTGCCACCAGTATCTTTTCAATCTCAACCGGATAAATGTTGACGCCCCCGGAAATGACCATGTCTGACATGCGGTCGTTTATGTACAGAAAGCCATCATGATCCAGGTACCCGACATCGCCGGTGAGCACGTAATCCCCATGTCGCAGTGCTTCGGTTTGTTGTTCGGATCGGTGGTAGGAGACGAAGGGCGTCGTTTCCGATCGAACGCTTATCTGACCCGCCTCCCCAGGGCCGCTCCAGCCACCATCGGTGCCCAGTATTCGCACGTCTACGCCATCCACCGGGCGGCCTACTGTACCGGGGTGGTCCAGCCAGTCAGCGCTGGCACAGGTGGCGATAATGCCGGTCTCGGTCATGGCGTAGTATTCGTGAATCACGGGTCCCCACCAGTCAATCATCGCCTTTTTGATATCAGGCGGACAGGGGGCGGCCCCGTGTGCGACGAACTGTAAGCTGTCCATTGCCATGGCTTTCAGTTCTGGGGCCACTGCCAGCAGACGCACGAACATGGTCGGTACCATGTGCAGGTGGCTAACATGGTATTTGCTCACTAACTCCAGCATCTGTGCCGGATCAAAACGCGGTTGCAGTATCAGTAACCCGCCACCCCGGAGCACACCCATGCCATAGGCATTGGGTGCCGAGTGATAAAGCGGTCCGGTCATGATGGAAACCACGCCGGTACTGTCCAGGCCCCAGGCCTTGGCCGATCGGGCGGCTGCGCGCTGACCGACCTCCGGCGCTACCGGTTGGCGCCTGACACCTTTTGGCATGCCCGACGTGCCCGAGGTATAGAACATGGGATTTGCGGGCGCCACGGCGGGTTCATTCCACATCTCATGGGCGCCAAGCCAGCTGTACCATTCGGGTATGGCCGCCGGCGCCCGACAGGACGGCTCTGGAATTCCGTAGGCGCCGGCGATTTCGATTGGTGTCTCAACCGCTATCACCTCGCGCCCGTTACAGACTGACAGCACGGACTCGGTCAACAGGTCGGCGTGACCGATAAGCACTTTGGCATCGCAATCCTCCAGCACGTAGCTGATTTCGGCCGTTGTCATGTGCCAGTTCAGGGGTACGGTTGTCGCGCCCAGCAGCGCAGCACCACGAGTGGCCTCGAAGCAGGCAAAATCATTTCTCAGCAACAGCGCGATGTTGTCCCCCCGCCACACCCCAGCGCGATGCAGGGCGCTGGCGGCACGTGCTGCACTGACATCCAGTGCCTGCAGGCTCAGGTAGCGGTCCCCGCTTACGATTCCCGAGCTTGGCAGACCGTCGACTGCAGCTTTTTCAGTGGGCTGGGTCACTGGTTGACCTCGACCACTGTGCGGCCACGGCCGGCCAGGGCCAGCCCGGCCTTGCAGTGGAAGGTAAAACATTTGACCGCCACGGGCCCTGGTTCGCCGGCTAGGTCAGCCAGGGACAGCTTCTTCGGTCCTGCAACCCTGCTGCCCCCAGATTCTTCCGCAATGACGGCATTGAACGTGCTCTGCATGTTGGCATCCGATGGTTCTTGCGCCTGTTTACCGGGGCAGCTTAGCCCTTGGACGAGCCGTGGGCTTATGGAATCAGAAGTAAATCTGTTGCGATTCCCCACACTCAGGTTCGAAAGGCATCCCTGGCCACCGAGGGCGGCACGCCGAATCGGCGTTTAAAGGCAGTTGTGAAGTTACTCGAATACTCGTAGCCCACTTCAAACGCTATTTCGGTGATGCTGTTATCCGAGGTCTCCAGCAGCTTTGTAGCTTT
>JAAXJC010000057.1 GCA_012270045.1 Luminiphilus sp. | reverse complement strand
CCCAAAACCCGTTCACCAGCAGGGTCCGCGCGCCATCGGTCACCACTTCGGGTGTGATGCCCAGAAAGGGCTTGCCGGGGGCGGTCTTGAAGAAGAACTTCTGCATGTTCGCGCCCCGGGCCAGACTCCACCCTGACAGGAAAACCAGCACACAGAGATAGGGCCACCAGGCCGGCTGCTGGGGATTGGGGAGCGCCGCCGTGGCCCAGAGGCCAATGGCGTAAAAATAGGGGTAGAAGGTCAGGCAACCCCAACCCAGCTTGAAGCCCACCCGCTCGGCAAAAATGTCGTAGGTGTAGAGGTGAACCTTCTCAAAGGTCAGGTAATCAACAATAAAATAGGTCAGCAGCAGCGCACTCACGAATACGCCCGGCGAGGCGTCCGAGCCATAGGTCATGTGGTGATGGGCGGTAAAAGACAACACATTGAGCTCCAGCATCACCGCACCGATCAGGTACAGCCACATTTTGGCGTCGATGTGGCCGCCCCTGAACTGGGGGTTCTCGGGCCGGCCCAGGAAAAAGTCCAGCCAAAAGGGTTTACCGGTGGAGGGATAGGGCAGCACGGAGGCACAGGCATAGACCAGGCCGATGACGCAGGCGCCGGCCAGACTGGGCCAACGCACGGTGTAGAGCCAATCCCAGGGCACCCAGCCCAGGTAGCCCAGGGTGTACCAGAGGCCCACGGAGGCCAGCAGCACCAGTAAACCATTGAGCCGGTAGCGCAACTTTTCCCCGGTTTCTGCGTGATCCACGTAACCGACAATCCAGCGACCCGGTAGCCCGTAGTGCAGCAGGGTGATCCCCAGATAAATGACAAAGGGGGTGAAAAAACCGAGCACCAACATCATCCCGTTAACTCCCTGGTGTTGTTCGACATTAGGCGGACTGCGGAGCGCCGGGGCAGGAGCCGCCGCATCATAAAACTGGCCAGTTTGTTCAGCGTACCGGGAACCACCACCGGTCCTGCTCCCAGGGCATCGAGGGTTTGTTCGGCCACCGCTGAGGCGTCGAGAATGCCCGGCGCCTCACCGCCGGCCTGGGCACTGAGGTAGCCCGGGGTGCGGATAGCGCCGGCACAGGATGCCAGGACATCAATACCCTGCTCCCCCAGTTCATGCCAGAGGCCCTCAGCCAAGACGGTATTAAATGCTTTTGAGGCGGCATAGGTGGCTATGTTGGCGCTGCCCTGGTTGCCCGACAGGGACGACATGAGAATGATCCCGCCGGCACCCCGGGCCACCAGCCTGGGCGTCAGGCCCCGGGCGAGGGCCACGGGGGCTGCGGTATTGACCGCCAGAATCTGCTGCAGGGCGTCGGCGCCCACGTCCTGAAACCGTCCTACCGCGGAATAAGCCGCATTGCACACCAACAGCCCGACATTCTGCTCCAGGGAAGCGATCAGTGTCCGACAAACATCCATGTCAGCGAGGTCGGCAGCAAGGGGTTCCACCTGAATAGCATGCTGCTCGGTCAATTGGGCGGCGAGTTCCTGCAGCAGTGGCTCGCGCCGGGCCACCAGCACAAGATTGAGGCCCCGAGCCGCCAGGGCGGCAGCAAACGCCGCACCCAGACCCTCCGAGGCCCCGGCGACCAGGGCCCAGGGCCCATAACGTGCCTTGAAATCACTCATGCTTCAGACGCCACGCCTCCCCCTGCGTGTCACACCTCGGCCGCCCGGCGAACAGGCAGCCACGACGAGTATAAACAAGTCTTGCTAACGGCAAAGCCTGGGCCGCAACTCTGGGATCAGGCAGGTGCCAACTGGGCACGCACGCAGTTACCGACCTTAAGGGCGGTTGCCAGAGCCTCCTCAGCGCGGCTGACGGTGCTTTCAAAAGGTTCGGAATTCGCTGTCACCGTGTACCCAATACTGACGGTGCCCAGGTCAGGGGTGTCGCCTCCCCCTTCACTGGCAATTGCCCTGCGCAACTGCTGGGCCATGCGCTCGGTCAGGTTGCGGTCCGACTGGGGCGACAGCAGCACAAAGGCGCCTTCGCTCCACCGGGCCAGGGTGATCTGATCTCCCGCCGCCTGCTCAATGGCCCTGGCCACTGCCCTCAGTCCGTCGCCGGCTTCTGCCGGGGACACACTCGCTGCCAGGCCGAGGTATTGATCCTGCTGAATCAGCGCGACACTGAAGTCACGATCGCGACTTACCCAGCCCCTGGCCACCAGCTCCAGACCGCGGCGATTGAGCAAGCCTGTCGCTACATCGCAGTTGGCCTGCTCAGCAAGCAGTGACACACGCAATTCGGCGTCACGAATTTGCTCCTGCTGGGATGACCAAAGGCTGACAAACACCGCATACATCAGCATGACGACAAAAGTTGGGAAGCCCAGCCTGGGATCGGCCATGTACATGGCTTCCAGACTTTCCCGCTGGGACCCGAAAATGACCGCCAAACCCATGTTGGCTGCCACCAGCAGACCAATGATGACCCCGTTGCGTCGACCCTCCATCAGCGCCACTGTAAACAGCAGCAGCGGTGTAAAAATCAAACCCACCAGTATGGCGGCGAACACATCCGGGCCATCGAACAGCAACCAGCCCACTGTCCACCGAAGCTGCAGAAAAAAGAGCGCCAGCAGCATGGCGACCCGCACCCAAATTTCGGACAGGCGATGCCACAACAAGGCGGCAGCGCTAACAAAGCCCAGCCACGCCGCAGAGATGGTTGTGGACAGTGCTGAGACCCCGGGGTCGAGGAGACCACCCACCACCATAATCATCATCAGCGGGGTGACACCGACGATCAGCAGGCGCGCCATACCCCGGGCCAGTGGGCGGTTGCTCCCCACTGGTGGGTCCGTTGGTCTTGCACGGAAGGACTCCACCACATCAGCCAACAGCTCTCTGATCGTCGCCGCCTGCTGGGGTGGCTTGTTATTTTTGGGGGCCTGCTCCGGCGTCATCGCTACCTATCGCGACAGGGGAAACCGGCCACACAATGACCACTTTTGGGGGCTGGGGCAAGCCCGTCCAAAGCCGGCGAACGGACTATGATTTTTTTCTCTTTCTGAGGTCGTTTTTGGTATCCTCAATGTCGGTTTAGATCAAGTCTCTCCTGAGCATTGGAGCGACATTAGCGGGCTTAGACAACCGGCTTTTGGGAGTGCATCACGTGCGGATTCAGCCACCCTTTCCAGGCACCTATTGCACCCGGCTGCTGCACCCCATCCACCCGGCCATCGGTACACCCCCGACGACTTCTTTAGCCCTGCTCAATACCAGCCGCAGCCAGGGTCAGGCAGCCGAAAACAGCCCCGGACTTTGGGCTCCCAATCAGGGGGGTGTTGGGGCATGAGCGACCGTGGCGCACGACGCAAGGGCGGTGGTCGCGCAGGCCGGCGCGAAGCGCGCAGCGCGGTCAGCAAAGCCGCGCCCTACATTGAACGCAAAATCCCCTACTTCGATATGCTCTCCGAAGAAGCGCTGGAGCTTATTGAGCACAATGCGGACCGATTACTCGCCGAGATAGGTATCGACTTCCTCGATGATCCCGAGGTGCTGGACTTGTTCCGGGACGCCGGGGCCGAGGTCGACGGCACCCGGGTGCGCTTCGCCCCCGGGCTCTGTCGATCGATCATCCAGGCCAGCGCACCCGCCAGCTACACCCAGCACGCCAGAAACCCGGAGCGCAGTGTAGTGATCGGCGGCAAGAACACCGTGCTGGTGCCCGCCTACGGCCCGCCCTTTGTCCACGACCTGGACCAGGGCCGACGCTATGCGACCATTGAGGACTTCCGGAATTTCGTCAAGCTGGCGTACATGGCCCCCGGGCTGCACCACTCGGGCGGCACCGTCTGCGAGCCCGTTGACCTGCCGGTCAACAAGCGTCACTACGACATGGTGTACAGCCACTTTAAATACAGTGACAAACCGCTGATGGGTTCGGTCACCCATCACAGCCGGGCCCAGGACACGGTGGACATGGCCAAGCTGGTGTTCGGTGAGGAATTCGTCGACCAGAATTGCGTCCTGACCAGCCTGATCAACGTCAACTCGCCCCTGGTCTTCGACGGCACCATGCTGGGCTCCCTCAAGGTCTATGCCCGTAACAACCAGTCCTGTGTGGTCTCACCCTTCATTTTGGCGGGCGCCATGTCACCGGTCACTGTCACCGGCACCGTCACCCAGATTCTCGCCGAGGCCATGGCGGGTATTGCCCTGACGCAATTGATTCGGCCCGGGGCCCCGGTGGTGTTTGGCACCTTTGCCGCCGCCGTATCGATGGCGACCGGCGCGCCCACCTTTGGTACGCCGGAGCCCAGCATGGTGACCTACGCCACCGCCGCCCTGGCGCGCCGGCTGGGTGTGCCCTACCGCAGTGGCGGCGGCCTGTGTGCCTCCAAACTGCCCGATGCCCAGGCAGCCTATGAGGCGGCCAACACCCTGCAAACCGCTGCCCTCGCTGGCGTGAACTTCATGTTGCATACAGCGGGCTGGCTGGAAGGCGGCCTGGCCATGGGCTACGAGAAATTCGTCATGGATTGCGACCAGGCCAGCATGATCGGCGTGCTGCTGAGGGGCATGGACATGTCAGAGAATGCCCAGGCCATGGAGGCTTTTGCCGAGGTGGGTCCGGGTAAACATTTCCTGGGCTCGGCCCACACCCTTAGCAATTTCGAGAGCGCTTTCTACCGTTCGACCGTCGCCGACAGCAACAGCTTCGAACAATGGTCCGCTGAGGGCAGCCTGGATACCGCCCAGCGCGCCAATGGCATCTGGAAAAAAATGCTGGCCGAGTATCAGGCCCCGGACCTGGACCCGGCCATTGACGAGGCCCTGCTCGGCTACATGGAGCAGCGCAAATCCTCATTTGAAGATCGTGACTACTGACCTTACTGCCATAAGGACAACCGCCCATGTCTGATGAAGACGAAGACATTATCCTCGCTGAACTGTCGGACGAAGATCTCATCCCCCAGATGCACGACGACCTCTACGATGGCCTGACCGAGGAAATCGAAGAGGGAACCCGCATCCTGCTGGAGCGGGGCTGGGCCGCCGAGGACGTCCTGGGCAAGGCCCTGGTCGACGGCATGACCATTGTCGGGATCGATTTCAGGGACGGCATCCTGTTTGTGCCCGAGGTCCTGCTGGCCGCCAACGCCATGAAGGGTGGCATGGCCATTCTGAGGCCACTGCTGGCGGAAACCGGCGCCAAGCCCGTGGGGACCATGGTGATTGGCACGGTCAAGGGCGACATCCACGACATCGGCAAAAACCTGGTGGCCATGATGCTGGAGGGCGCGGGTTTTGAGGTCCACGATATTGGCATCAATAACGCCGTAGAGGACTACCTTGAGGCTCTGGAGCAACACAAGCCCGACATTCTGGGCATGTCAGCCCTGCTGACAACCACCATGCCCTACATGAAAGTGGTGATCGATGCGCTGGTGGAGAAAGGACTGCGTGACGACTACATCGTGCTGGTGGGCGGTGCGCCCCTGAACGAGGAATTCGGCGTCGCCGTGGGGGCCGATGCCTACTGCCGGGATGCCGCAGAAGCCGCCACCACAGCCGTTCGACTGGTAGGAGAACGGCAGACCGCACAGGCCTCCTGATGACGGGGCACGGTGGCCGGCTATTGGTCATCGCCTGCGGCGCGCTGGCCAGGGAGATCAACTGGCTGCGCGTCAACCATAACTGGCGACATGTCGAGGTGACCTGCCTCGACGCCGCATTACACAACCGACCCGAGAGCATACCCGACGCGGTGGATAACCTGATTCAACAACACCAGTCCCACTACGATCAGCTGTTCGTTGCCTACGGTGACTGCGGAACCGGCGGCCGTCTGGATGCCGTGCTGCAGCGCCGAGGTGTTGAGCGACTGCCCGGGGCACACTGTTACAGCTTCTATGCCACCGAGCATCGGTTTGAGGCACTCGCGGCCGATGAACCCGGTACCTTCTACCTGACTGACTTCCTGGTGCGCCACTTTGACCGGCTGGTGGTCCAGGGCCTGAAACTCGATCAACACCCCGAGCTGCAGGCCCAGTTGTTCGCCCACTATCAACGGGTTGTCTACCTCGCCCAGACGGACGAACCGGAACTGCACCGGGCGGCCGCGGCTGCGGCCCAGCGCCTGGGTCTGCCCCTGACAACCGTGGCCACCGGTCTGGGGGAACTCGCCTCAGAGCTCACAGCCCAGGTGCTGAAACTGGATACCGACAGCGAGGCCCAGCATGCAACGCATTGACGTATTTTGGCGCGACATTCCGGCCCAGGTGTTGATCAAGCGCGGCAGGCAACGAGGCAAGTATCTGCTCGCCCATCGCTTCCAGGCTGCGGTCGACCGGGCCGCCATGCGCGCCGGCAAGGGCGGTAGCGATGCCTATCTGGAAGAATGGCGCCGGGAGACCAGCGCCCTTGAGGCCGAGGGCGATCCCCAGGAGATTGCCCTGCGCCTGGGTCAGGAGATAGAGGCCCGCTACAGCGATGAGGATCTTGCTCGTCTAGTGGCAAATAAGGGCTTTCAGGAGTCACCTCCATGAAGGCCGTGCGCGACTGGTCGGTCCGCCACGCCCGGGGACTGCACGGACTGTATGGGGGCGTTGAGGCAGTCCTGAGCCTGCTGGACCCGCTGCTGCGCCGTATCGGCCATGAGCGGCTGGACAAACCACTGGCCAAGGTCGAAGGCGTCGTCAAGGGCTTCCTGTTCGATTCCAAGAGCTGTGGCCAGTGCACCCTGGGGTCAACAGGCATGGCCTGCCCCATGAATTGCCCCAAAACGCTGCGCAACGGCCCCTGCGGTGGCGTGCGCCAGAACGGCGGCTGCGAGGTGAAGCCGGAGATGACCTGCGTCTGGGTGCGGGCCTGGGAAGGCAGCCAGCAGTTGGAGGGACCGGAATCCGGGCTGCAGGTCATACAGCTGCCGGTGGATCACCGACGCCAGGGGCGCAGCAGTTGGCTGCACGCACTGCGCCAGAAACGGGAGACACGTGGGTGAGCTTCGCCGACGAACCCGCCGCCGGGGAAAACCTGCCCATCCTGCCGGGCCATGTGTCGCCGGGCCGGTTTGAGCGGGTGCTGCGCGCCGGACACTTCGCCGTGACGGCCGAAATTGCACCACCGGATTCCGCCGACCCCGCGGATGTCTATGCCCGGGCCATGGACTTCGATGGCTACGTCGATGCCATCAATGCCACCGACGGTTCGGGTGCCAACTGCCATATGTCCAGCATGGGTATCTGCGCCCTGCTGACCCGGCGGGGTTACGCCATGATCCTGCAGATGTCCTGCCGTGACCGGAACCGCATCGCCATGCAGGGCGATATGCTGGGCGCCTCGGCGATGGGGGTGGCCAATGTCCTGTGCCTGACCGGTGACGGCGTGCAATCCGGGGATCACCCCGAAGCAAAACCGGTATTCGACATGGACAGCATTTCCGCCCTTGGCATGGTGCGGCAGATGCGGGATGAGAGCGCCTTCCTCAGTGGACGCGCCCTGAGCACCCCTCCGCGACTGTTCCTGGGGGCAGCCGCCAATCCCTTTGCGCCACCACTGGATTTCCGGCCCCAGCGCCTGGCGAAAAAAGTCGCCGCCGGCGCCCAGTTCGTACAAACCCAGTATTGCTTTGATGTCGTCCGGCTGAAAACCTACATGGCCCGGGTGCGGGACCTGGGGCTACTGGAAAAGGTTTTCATTCTGCCCGGGGTGGGCCCGCTGGCCTCGGCAAAGTCGGCAGAATGGATTCGCAAGAACGTCGCCGGGGTACACATCCCCGACGCGGTCATCCAGCGGCTGGCCGGTGCCAAGGACCAGAAGCAGGAGGGCGTGGATCTCTGCGTCGAACTGATGCAGGAAATAAAAGAGATCGAGGGCGTCAGCGGTATCCATCTGATGGCCTATCGACAGGAACACCGTATTGGCGAGATCGTCATTAAATCCAAGGTCCTGGGTACACGGGTGCCCTGGAGTCCACCGGCGTCGTAACAGGAGCGCGCAATGACCACCACCACCATCAGTTCCGCCAGCCGCGAAGTCCACATCGGCTTTGACCAGCCCTTTGTCATTATCGGAGAGCGGATTAACCCGACCGGGCGCAAGATTCTCGCCGAGGAAATGAAAAACGGTGATTACAGCCGGGTGGAGGCCGACGCCCTGGCCCAGGTCGCAGCGGGCGCCCACATGCTCGACGTCAATGCCGGTATCCCCCTGGCGGATGAACCACGCATCCTTGCCGAAGCCGTGCAGCTGGTCCAGTCCATTACCGATGTACCGCTGAGCATTGATTCCTCCATCGTGGAGGCCCTGGAGGCGGGGCTGTCGGTTTACCAGGGCAAGGCGCTGGTCAATTCGGTCACCGGGGAAGACGAAGTGCTGGAGCGGGTGTTACCCCTGGTGGCCCGACACAAGGCGGCCGTTGTGGCCATTTCCAATGATGAAACCGGCATCTCTGAGGATCCCGACGTGCGCTTTGCCGTTGCCAAGAAAATCGTTGAGCGGGCAGCGGACCACGGTATCCCCTACAGCGACGTGGTGGTGGATCCGCTGGTCATGCCCATCGGCGCCATCAACAGCGCCGGGGTGCAGGTCATGGCCCTGGTGCGCCGCCTGCGGGACGAACTCAAGGTCAATACCACCTGTGGTGCCTCCAACGTCAGTTTCGGGTTGCCTAACCGCAACGGTATCAACGCCGCCTTCCTGACCATGGCGATGGGCGCCGGTATGACCTCGGCCATCACCAGTCCGCTGCATGCCGAAGTGATGCAGGCGGTACGCGGCGGCGACGTTATGCTAGGGCATGACCCGGATTGCGCCAGCTGGATTCGGGCCTACCGGGAACCCGCTGCCGAGGGCGCCGGTCGCAGCGGTCGTGGCGGTCGGACCGGCCGCCGCAGGAGAGCCTGATCCTTGGCAGGAGACGACGTCACTGTCCTGTTCATGCCCTCGGGCAGACGGGGAGCCTTTGCGCCGGGCACCCCGCTGCTGGAAGCCGCCCGCAGCCTGGGCGTCGATATCGATTCAGTCTGCGGCGGCCGCGGCCTGTGTGGCCGCTGCCAGGTCAGCTGCGTCAGCGGCTCATTTGCCAAACACCAGATCGAATCCGACGTTGATCACCTGTCCCCTTTCAGCACCACCGAAGAAAAATTTAATGAACGCAAGGGTCCCCTGAAGCCGGGACGTCGCCTGAGCTGCCACACCCGACTGCTGGATGACGTGGTGATCGACGTGCCGGCGGAAAGCCAGGTGCACCGCCAGATCGTACGCAAGGCGATGGAGTCCCGGGACATTCGCCTGGATACCGCAACACGCCTGTACTACGTGCAGATTCCCCAGCCCTCCCTGGAAGACCCGCGGGGTGAAGTCCAGTTCCTGATGGAGGCCCTGGCAACCGACTGGGGCGTGACCGGGGTGACCCTGGCCCACTCCCAGCTGGAACAGCTGCAGGCCGCACTCACGGGCGCCGACCGCGGGGTCACCGTGGCGGTTTACCAGGAGCAGCTGATCACCGCCGTCTGGCCCGGACTTTTTGAGCAACCCCGGGGCATCGCGATTGATGTCGGCTCGACCACGGTAGCTGCCCACCTGTGCGACCTGAATTCCGGTGAGGTGTTGGCCTCGGCGGGGGTTATGAATCCCCAGATTCGCTACGGGGAAGACCTGATGAGCCGGGTCTCCTACGTGATGATGCACCCCGAGGGCGCCGAGCTGCTGACCAGCGCCATCCGGGAGGCGATCAACGGCCTGTTTACAGATCTCTCGCTGGAAGCGGGTGGCCAGGTCGCAGATATCCTCGAAATCGCGCTGGTCGCCAATCCGATCATGCACCATATTTTGTTGGGCATTAATCCGGTCAACCTGGGTACTGCGCCCTTTGCCCTGACCACCAGTGAGGCCATCGACACCCGGGCCAGCGAAGTTGGCCTGAGCGCCCATGCTGAAGCGCGGCTGTACTGCCTGCCCTGTATTGCCGGGCATGTGGGCGCCGATGCCGCCGGGGTTATCCTGGCGGAAGCTCCCGGCAACGACGGGGCCATGACCCTGGTGGTCGATGTCGGTACCAATGCGGAGATTGTGCTGGCCAACAAAGAGCGACTGCTGGTCTGCTCCAGCCCCACAGGTCCCGCCTTTGAGGGCGCCCAGATCAGCAGCGGACAGCGGGCCACCATTGGCGCCATTGAACGGGTTCGGATTGACCGTGACACCCTGGAGCCGCGCTTCAAGTGTATTGGCAGTGACCTGTGGTCCGACGAACCGGGCTTCCCCGAGGCCATGGCCGGCTCGGGGGTCACCGGCATCTGCGGCTCGGGCATTATCGAAGTGGTCGCAGAGATGTTCCTGGCGGGTGTGGTGTCCACTGACGGCGTGATCGATGGCGCTCTGGTCCAGCGCAGCAGCAGGGTGCGCCAGGACGGCCGGACATTCTCCTACCTGCTGCACGCAGCCCCCGAGGCCGGTGAACCCGATATTGTGATCACCCAAAATGACGTGCGTCAGATCCAACTGGCGAAAGCCGCCCTGTACGCCGGCATCCGGTTGTTAATGGACGAAATGGGCGTGTCGGCCGTGGACCGGATTCGCCTCGCCGGTGCCTTTGGCAGTCATATCAGCGTCAGCCATGCCATGGTACTGGGACTGATTCCCGACTGTGATCTGGACCAGGTTACCTCCGCGGGCAACGCCGCCGGGGCGGGAGCGCGCATGGCACTACTGGACCGCACGGCCCGACTGGAAATTGCCGATACCATCGCTCGGGCCGAGCGCATTGAGACCGCGGTCGCCGACGACTTCCAGGACCATTTCGTAGGCGCGATGGGCCTACCCCACAAAAGCGACCCGTTCCCGCAGTTGTTCTCAAAAGTGGCACCGCCCGCCGCCGGGAACGGAGGCGCGAATGAGCCCAGCAAGCGCCGCCGTCGCCGCACGGCGCGACCGGGCGCATAAACCGGTTACCGGGAGCCCTAGCCATGGAAACCTCCGAATTACCCCTACCCTTTCCCGCCGGCCGACCCGCCGCCTACCAGGTCCTTCAGGAAGAGCCGAGTTTTGATCCCGGGCGCCCTCTGGCGCTGGAAATGCGCACCAAAACAACGGACCTGGCGGCACTGGGTTACCAGCAGGCCGACCTCGCCGAGTGCGCTTCGGATTTCGCAGTCAGTAACGCCTTCCGCATCCTGTCCGAAGAGGGTGTGGCGGCCATGCGCCAGGTGTGCGAGCTGATCTACCAGAACCGCAACGCCAGCGAGGGCACCGGTGCCAATCGACTGGGCAGTTACGCCCGGGGCGCGGGCTATCGCTCCCGGTTCATTCGGGATTTTTGTGACAGTCGGGAACTGGCTGAGCACATTTCCGCGATCGCCGGTGTATCCCTGGGCCGGCATTCGGTTCCGGCCGTGGCCTGCGGGATTAACTATGCACCGGAGGATCTGAACCGGGCGATCGACACATGGCACGTTGATTCAGTCGCCTTCGACATCGTTATGATGGTTTCTGACCCCAGTACCCTGAAGGGCGGAGAGTTCCAGTATTTTCATGGCACCAAGGAAGAGGGACAGGCCCTGCTGGGTATCAGCGGCGAAGAAGGCGTGGACGCCGCGCTGCCCGAGGACCGCGTCATCACCGTTCCCTTTCCCGAGGCGGGCTTTGGCTTCATGCAGCAGGGCACGCATATATTTCACCGTGCCTGCCGGCTTCTGGAGCGGGCCGAGCGCATCACCATGATTCCGTCATTCGAGGTGTTACCCGCCAGTGCACCGGACGCTACCAACAGCCTCAACATGGCCGACTGGGAGGACCCGGGTATCTGCCCCGAGCTGGCACGCTTTGAAATCCGACGCACCGCCGCCCGGCTGGAGCAGTTGCTGCACAGCATTGATCTGGACGACAGTCCCGGGGGGCTGAGTGAACGCATTGACGGGGCACTGGCTCGGCTGGTGTCGTTCAGCGACAAGCTGGGAGGTAAATCCCAATGAACGGGCCCCAGGAACAGACATTGGCCGGTCAGGCCGTGCTGGTGACCGGTGCAGCCGGCTGTATCGGCGCCTGGGTCGTGCGTCAGCTGCGGGAGCTGGGTGCCCAACCCGTGGTTTTCGACATCGCCGAGAACCGCGAGCGGCTGCACCTGATCATGCCGGATGCGGACGCGGTCACCTGGGAACTGGGTGATATCACCGATTTCCAGCGCTTGTCGGCGGTGGCAGCGACCCATGACATCCAGGCCATCATCCATCTGGCCGCGCTGCAGGTGCCCTTCTGCAAAGCCGATCCCGTGGGCAGCACGCATATCAATGTGATGGGCAGCATTCACATACTGGAGCTGGCACGCCAGCGCGGCATCAACCGCCTGAGCTACGCCAGCTCCGTCGCCGCCCCCGCCATGGGCAGCAACAACTGGCTGGCCACCCTATACGGCGCCCACAAGGTTTGTGGGGAACAGATGGCCCAGGTGTACTGGCAGGACTGGGGGGTGCCCAGCGTCGGTATCAGGCCGGCCATTATCTATGGCCCCGGCCGCGACCAGGGCATGAGCGCTGCGCCCACGATTGCGGTTCTCGCCGCCGAGGTGGGCGCGGATTACACCATTCCCTTTACCGGCGACGTCGGCTTTGTTCACGTGGAAGATGCCGCGGCCCGGTTCATCGCCGCCGCCAGTCGCTCCTATGAGGGCGCCCATGTTTTCGATTTGAACGGCACCCCGGCGACGGTGGCAGAGATGCTCGCGCAGCTGGCGCAGCACTACCCGGAAGCGAGCATTCAGGCTACGGGTGACGCCATGCCCTTCCCCGCTGAAGCCAACAGCGGCGACCTGGAGACCCTGCTCGGTTTGCCGGCATGCCGAACCCTGGAAGCCGGCATCGCTGCCACCGTGGCAGGGTTTAGGGAAGCCCGGGACCGGGGTATCGATCTCGAGCATATTTTTCAACAAACCCTGGGGAAAACACCATGAAGTTAGTGCGCTGGGGCAAAGCGGGAGCAGAACGGGCCGGACTGGTCGATGGCGCGGGCACAGTGCGTGATCTCAGCGGCATCGTCGCCGACTGGTCGTGGCAAACACTCAGCCCCGAGACCCTGGCACAGGTGGCGGCGCTGGATACCGATACCCTGCCGCCATTGCCCAGCGATGTCCGCCTGGGCGCACCGGTTTTTCGCCCGGGCAAGATCGTGGGCCTCGCGCTGACCTACGGTAAACACGCCGCCGAGGCGGGGATGGAGCCTCCCGCCGAGCCCATGTTCATGCTGACCGCCGCCAGTGCCATCAACGGTCCCCGGGATGACGTAATGATGCCAAAGGGTGGCAGTAAACTGGACTGGGAAGCTGAACTGGCGGTGGTCATGTGCAAGGCGGGGGCCAATATCCCGGTGGCATCGGCCATGGACCATGTCGCGGGCTTCTGTGTCGGTAACGATGTCTCCGAACGGGTGTTCCAACTTGAGCGGGGCAGCCAGTGGACCAAGGGCAAGAGCGCCGACACCCTCAAACCCCTGGGCCCGTGGCTGGTCACCCCAGATGAGGTGGGCGACCCCAACAACCTGAAAATTTCCCTGGCTGTTAACGGCGAGGTTGTGCAGGACAGCAACACCTCGGACATGATGTACAGCATCCCGGAACTGGTTTCGATCCTGTCAAACTACGTAAGCTGGCAACCCGGGGATATCATGATGACCGGTACGCCGCCTGGCGTCGGCTACGGTATGACACCCCAGCGCTACCTGAAACCCGGGGATGTCATGGAGGTCCATATCGAGAAACTGGGCAGCCAATGCAGTACGGTGGTGGACTACCACCCGCGCTATTCATGAACCGGCCTCGGGTCATACTGGTCACCGGTGCCGCGCAAAATATTGGTGCCGCCATCGCCGCCCG
>JAAXJC010000096.1:9127-13937 GCA_012270045.1 Luminiphilus sp. | reverse complement strand
ATAGAGGATGTGTCAGGGGAGGGCGTATCAGGAAAGGAACTTGCGGGCTGCGTGGTGCTGGCCGCCCCAGGATGTCCCTTCGGCTCTTGCATCGGCTGGCATAAGGAAAGGCAACCTGCTCGCCGGTAGTTGCGCCTAACGAAAAATGCCCACGGGGACGGTTGTCAGCGTCCCCGGTATGCCACACCCCGGCCACAGGCCCCGGACGCCCCCAGTTCATAGACCGCCTGTAGTTCGGCGCTGTTGTTGATACCCTCGGCAATACAGGGCACGCCCAGGGACTGGGCGATACCGACGTAGGTGCGCAGCAGAGCCGCATTACCCGGGTTGTTGGCCAGGTCCCGACTGAACAGGCTGTCAATCTTGATGTAGTCCATGCCCATGTCACCCAGCTTGCCGATATCGCTGATGCGGTAGCCCATGTGCTCAATACCCACCGTCACGTTCAGCCCATGGGCGCGTTTGACCAGGTCCTGGAACTGCGCCGGGTGGGCAAAGGCAGCGGCCTCGCCGACTTCAATACTGAGTTGTCCGGCGGCGGTCTGGTGCTTCTGCAGAAACTGCTCCAGCCATGCTGCGAAACTGGTGTCGCTGACCGCCGAGGCGGTCAGGTTGGCGCAGGAATTCTCGCCGGTCTGGATAATGTTCTCGATCGCCAGGGTCGTTGCCGCCTGGTCTATCTCTCTGCTCAGGTCAAGACGATGCACCCAGGGCATGAATTCCCCGGCACTGCGCAGCTGGCCATTGACCCGCACCCGCAACATGCCCTCGTGGTGAATCAGCTTGCCCTCGGGTGTGAGCACCGGGAACGTGGCAATCAGTAGTTGCTTGTCCTCAATCGCCACCATCAGCTGTGAACGCCACAGGCTGGCCTGTTCCCGTATGGGAGTAGCACTGCCGTCTGCGAGGGTCGCCACGACAATCTGCGAATCCCCCTGTTCGTCGGACATGACCAGGGCGCCATCGATGGCGGACATCAGGGTTCCGGTGGTCTCCCCTGAGGTGTAGGCCACACAGGAACCGGGCAGGGAACTCTGGTCGGTCATGCCGTGGTTGGTCAGTACCTCCCGGATCACCCGCTGCAGCGTTTCCGCCGTCAGCTTGGGTTCGGTTTCCCGGGGCGCAATCAGGCAGAAGTCCGAACCGTTCAGGCGCCCAGCAATCCAGTCGGGCTGGGAGATATTCAGGCGCTTGATGGTACTGCCGATCTCCTTGAGCACCGTGTCCATGGTTTCCCGGCCAAAGTGCTGGTTGAGGCGGGCCAGGTTGCCCAGCCTGACAAGTGCCAGGGAGCCGCTGGCATCGGCATCCTCAGACTCCAGCTTGGCGCCCAGTCGTGCCATAAAAGGCCCGCGCAGCAGCAGCCCGGTACCGGATTCCATATCGGCGGCCTCCCGCTGCCGGGACAGGCGCTGTGATTCTTTCTCCAGCATCTCCCGCACCCGCCGCGCCAGTTCGTTCATGGCCCGGGTGACCTCGGCGAATTCCGTGGTGGAGGGTTCTTCGGTGGTGATAAAGCGTCGCTCACCAATGGCCTGGGCCTGGGTGACCACCGCTTTCAGGGGCGTGAGGATACGGCGCAGCAGGAAGTTGCCCAAAACGCCTGCGACCAAAACTGCCAGTAGCAGCGCCCAAAACAATCTCGTGGCGATGGCCCAGAGCTCGTCGTAGGCGCCGTCTTCATAGCGTTCAATCACCACATATCCCAGGGGTGACCAGCCATTGGAGATGGGTGCAATTCCGGGCTCCGCTGATATGGGGAACAGGGTTTTCAGTAGCCCGGGAAAGTTTTGCTCAGCCGCAGGGTTTTCCTGCTCCCAGACAATATTCCGATCGTTATCCAGTAGTGCCGCCCGTCTGATACTGGATCTGGCCAATTTTCGCTCGAGTGCGAATTCCATGGCCTGCAGGTCGATACCATCGTCAGAGAGGTCCTGCGCAGTGGACTCGGCATCATTGTGATTCTCGGTTGATAACTGCTCGCTGAGGTAGCGAACGGAGTTGGCGCCATTTATCGATACCGTGATCACGAAGACCACGACCATCAGAATCAGGACCGCCGTACCCAGTTTTCTATACAGAGACATGTTCCATCGCTCCTAAAATCCTTCCGTGAATCCTTCCTGCCTGATTTTCTCCACCACCTGGCGCCAGCGCGACAGCCGTGCTGTCGGTTGGTACTGGGTGGGCCTGTCACCCGCGCCAAGCCACAACTGCTCACCATTAAAGCTGAAAACCGGGTTCAGGTCGCGTCGCTCATCGGCTGGACGGATTATGTAGTCCATGTTGTCCAAGATTAGCGGTGTGCTCCCGGGCGTGGCATACCACGCCAGGACCATATGCGCCGTGTTGAGCCCGTTTCTTCGCGCTTTGACGTAAACCAGCCTCAGTGACGAGGCAGGAACCCCCATCAGGGTGAGGGTCGCGTATTTGGCAATGGAAAAATCCTCGCAGTCGCCCACGCCCCGGCCCATGGTTTCCAGGGGCGTGGCCCAGTAATCGGAGGTTTTCCAGGCTTCGATGTCCTCTACCCATCGAACATTCTGATTGAAGAAATCGTTCACCTGTTCCAGCTGGGTTGCCACGGGCATGTCGGCATTGTTGGTCACCATGGTTTCCCAGTCCCTGACCGTCGCGGCACCCAGTTCGCCGTAGCGCGCTTTGGCTGTTGCCTGCAGTTGGGGTATCTGCATGCTGTGGGGCGCTACCGACATGACCAGTAACAGGCAGGTGGCCAACACGGCCACTGGCCTGAACAACAGGGCCTTCATGGGGTCGATGGCCCGTGGGTTTTGGGTCATGTACTGCATCACCCATAGCATACGCCATTGGATTCCCAGTAGTGACGTGGAGTCAGTTAGGAAAGGGCATCAAATTCCATGATAAAACGTGTAAAAATATCGCTTTACACAATGGTTACACCGCCCACTTGGGAGTAGAGTATTCCCATGGTTGGTCAGCGAGGGGGCTAGTACAGCCATACACCTGATCGCTCAACCCAATAAGTCAACAGTAACTTGGAAAGTGCCTGGCGCCGCAGAAGAATAATTTGAAATGCGCGCATATTAGCCGCCTGGCGTCCGAAGAGAATGGAGTCTGGAATATGAAAAACCGCAATACCGCGCTTGGCAAAGTGCGAAAACCTGTCGTGGCCGCCGTGGCCATGGTCGTAGCGATGTCAGTGCAGGGTCAGGAAACGGCCAACACCTACGGAGCGGCGGTTTCGGCAGCACTGGCTTCAAACCCCGCTGTGGTATCGGCCTATTACGATTTTGAGGCAGCCCGGGAAGGGCAGCGGTCGGTGCAGGGTGATCTGTACCCCAGTGTCGACCTGAACGCCGACTACGCCTGGGAAGAGCGGGAGACGCCACTCAATGACTTTGGCGATTATGAGCGGGATTCGGTTCGCTTCAGCGTCACACAATTGCTGTTTGACGGCTTCCAGACCCGGGATCAGGCGCGTTCATTGGGCTATGAAAAGCTCGCCCGTTACTACGATTTCCATGGCGCTGCCCAGGACATCGCCCTGGAGGCGACCGAGGCTTACTCCAATACCGTCTTGTTCCAGCAATTGGTGGAGTTTGCCGAGGAAAACTATGTGGTGCATCGCCAGGTCTACAACAAGATCGCCGAGCGCGTTGCCGCCGGTCGCGATGAGGGTGTCAACCTCGAGCAGGCCACGGCCCGAATTGCCCTGGCCGAATCCAACCTCCTGACTGAGGTGACCAACCTGTACGACACCCGCGCCGAGTTCCAACGGGTAGTGGGTCTGTTGCCCGGTGATGACCTGCCCATGCCACTGGTCCCCACCGGCATGCTGCCCGGTATGCGGGATGAAGCCCTGCGTGTTGCCTACGAACAGTCCCCGGAAATCAACCGATCGATTGAAGAAATGCGTGCGGCCCGGGAAGCAATGAATGCCACACGGGGCCCCATGTACCCCCGAATCGATCTGCGCTATCGCAACGAGCAGGAAACCAACATCGACGGCTTCCGCGGCGATTATGACCTGCAGGCGGTTGAACTGGTGCTCAACTACAACCTGTTCCGGGGGGGCGGTGACAGTGCCCGTCGTCGCGAGTTTTCCAACCGCTACTACGCTGCGGTTGAGAACAGAAAACAGGCCTGTCTCTCGGTGCGACGGGAAGTGATGGTGGCTTTTAACAATGTTCGCGCCCTCGAACAGCAGGTGCAGTACCTGACGCTGCAACTCGAGGCCCAGGACAAAACCCGAAGGGCTTACAACGATCACTTTGACCGTAACCAGCGTACCCTGCTTGATCTGCTGGATTCCCAGAACGAGTACTTCGATACCCAGCGCGCGCTGGCTTCTGCCAACATCAATTTGTTGCAGGCCCAGGCCAGCGTGTTGGCGGAGACCGGGGTTCTTACCAACGCGCTCGATGCCCAGGGGTTCAATGCCGACAAGATGGCTGAGGTCGAATTGGATCTCGCGCGACGGGATGACGAACAGATTCCCGCTTGCTCCGCCGGCGTGGTGCCCGAGATCGCCATCGACCAGGAAGACATCTTCAAGCGCCTGAACGCTGAAGCGAATGCTTCTGGAGTAATGGAGTAGTCGACTAAGTTGGGGTGGGGATCGGCCGGACCGCTTCCCGCCTTGCTCGCCGGAGCCTTTGTTACTGTTTTACAAAGGTCCTGTCTTCCAGGAAGGTCATCAAGGCTTCTATGTCGATGGGTTTGCGCATCAGCGTCACGTCTGTGACGTTGATGTGCTTCAGGTCTTCATCCGCATCCAGGTGGCCGGAAATCATTACGTACTCAAATTCCCGATCCGGCATGTTCTGCA
>JAAXJC010000096.1:0-9027 GCA_012270045.1 Luminiphilus sp. | reverse complement strand
TAGCATAGAGGGCAAATTGCGACTCGGGAAGCCTTTACTGTGATAATCTGTGCCCTGTCTGGCAAATTTACCATCCAGCGGTATAGATCACCCCCATGCCGATACGCTTAAAAACAACGGCGATCAGGTCCCTGCTTTTACTTGCGGCGCTCTGTCTCATCGTCGAGGCTGCAATCGTTGATCGCGCCTTCTATCTCAGGGATTTACAGGCCGCCCAAATTGTCGATCAGCGGGAAGCGCGCCAAGCTGAGCGTCATCTGTCACCCTTCAGGGACGCGGCACAATCCGATGTTTCTTCGCTAATCGACTTCCTGGACCAGTCACCGTTGCTGTCCCGATGCTGCACAGATGCTGTTGCCGCGCTCAAGCAGAGTCTCAAACGTCCAGATCTTGCCGGATACGCCGCCGCCTACAACGGTTTGGGACAACGTATGGATGCTTATCTCGCTGAGCAACAGGCAGCCATAGATAAAACCAAAGCTTCGAATCAATGGTTGCCGCTTGTCCTGGCGCTGACCTTTGGTGGCGTTCTTTTCGTCGCGTGGCTGGTTCTGCAACGTCGATTTGTGCAGCCCATCGTCCGGCTGCAAAACGCCATCAGCCGCACGGGTTCACAGGGCCCCTTCGATTATGAGAGCCAGGCCGATGATCCGGGGGAAGTGGCCGATCTGGCGTCATCATTTGCCGCTCTCATGTCTCGTCTCAACAGCGAGTTGGCTGGGCGTGACCTGGTTTTGCGTGAAGCAAAAGACATGGTTCGGCGCGAGACCCAGAGGCTATCGGGTGAGGTGGCCCAGTTGTTCGACGAAAGTCCACTGCCGATTTTCACCCTCGATCGATTGGGAAAAGTGGTCTCCTGGAACAGGGCGATAGCAGATCTGTCGGATATCCCAGAGACCGAGGCCAGTGGCGGGACCCTCCCTGAATTGGCGCTGGTCAGTGCTGATACTGCGACTTTCAACGGGAGCCTGGCGCGCGTTCTTGATGTTGGAGAGGCTGAAACGTTGCCCGTCACACTGCGCCGGCGGGATAACGCCAATGTTGTCGTCAGCGTTCACATGGTGCCCCGTAAGGTCTATGGCGGTGAGGTCGTCGGTGTTAATTGCTTTGGACACGAGGTGGGCGATGGATTGGTGCAGGCGGCACGCGCAGTAGAGAAGCAGCAAACCACGCACTTCAGTGAACTGGCGTCCAGTGCTGCCCACCAACTCAACCAGCCGTTGCAAAAAATGCGTCTGTACCTTGCCAATGCCCAGAATCGACTCAGGGTTCAGGTGTTGGACCGGGATGTGCTGACTGAAAAGCTCAGGGGTGTCGATGAGCAATTGAACCTCGCTGCCGAGATTATCGAGCATCTCCGGGACTTCGGTCGTCCCATTGAACCCTTGGAAAATGGCTTTCAGTTGGCAACCGTCGTCGAGCGTTGCCTGGATTTGTCACGGGGTAATCTGGTCGACCGTGGCATCCGTCTCAGCTATGAAAACGAGTTGCGGGAAGAACTGGCCAGCGGTCATCCGCTGCAGGTTGAGAAGCCATTGATCGCACTGCTTAACAACGCCCGGGAGGCCATTACCGACGGCGCGTCGGGCCATCCCCAAATCAAGGTTTCATTGGGCCGGCGGGGCCCTGATGCTGCCCAAATTGTTGTGGCTGACAATGGTCCTGGCATTGCTACCGACAGCATGAAACGTATTTTTGAGCCCTTTTACACAACGCGCAATGAAAGCAGGCATCTTGGCTTGGGATTGGCCATGTCCCGCACCATGATTGGCGAGCTGGGCGGTGACATTGCCTTGGAAACAGGGGGTGGCTGGACCACCGCGACCGTCACCATACCCTTGAAGGAGTGTGAATCCGGAGAGCCGGTCTAATGGACTCCCCGCGGCGTCAGGCTCCCTGGTTGGTGGGCTCGTGTTTATGCGCCCTCGCCGTGTTGCTGACTGTGCTGCCCACCCCGTCGGTGGGGCCGGTTTCGATGCCTTTGGTGTTGCTGCCGCTACTGCTGCTGATTCGCTTGCTGCCGATGACCCTGGCCGTACCGTGGGTGCTTGGGACCTCGGCTGTGCTCTGGTTCCTGTTGGGACAGACCCCCATCTTTTGGTTTGTATTGCTACAGCTCCTGCTGTTGGCAGATGTTGTCGCAGCCCAGTTTGTTCGTCGAGACAACTTATTGCTTATGGACCTCACGGCGGCTCTGGCACTGTCCGTAGGGGCCCTGCTGTTGATCCATTTTCAAGCCTTTGAACAGTTTGCTGTCGTGCCTGGGGATGTGCAGGTGTTTGCCCTTGGCGGGATGGTGTCCATCGCCTTCGCGGAGACTATCTACGTTAGCCCGGCAACTCGCTACCTGCGTGCCCAGGTGCATCACGGACCTGAAATCGCCCGACCGGCGCTGCTGCATATTTTAGAAGTGGCGGTGTTCAGCGCGGTGCTGGCGACGCTGTGCGTCAGTCTGATCGTTCTGGGGGATCAGGTTCCGGACATGTTGCTGCCCGCCGGCCTCGCATTGGCCTGTGTGATGGTGACGTCGACTCGCCTGCTGACCGCTAATTATGCGGCACCACTGCGAGAATTGGTGCAATCCTTTGATCGATGGCGGGCGCTCAATGCCCAGGACGGTGGGGGTGGCACACTGTTGCAGACCCTGTCCAACGACAATTTATCCTCGGTCGAGGACATTTATGCTCTGCAGGTTGGCTTCTCCTCCCTGGCGAAAACCATCGTGCGCGGTGAGCGCAGGTTGTCCACCATAGCAGCCAACTATGATGAACTCCTGCGCTCCCTGCCACTGGGCGTGATGGCGATTGATGCTGACTCTCGGGTCCAGTTTCTGAACGACGCCCTGGGGGAAATAACTGACCACCGGCAGGATGCCTTGATCAGCCTTCAGAAGAAGGGATCTGACATGCTGGAGCACCAGCAACTGGTGGACGAGTGGCAGTTGCGGATGGAGGATGCGCCGCCCAAAAGTCTGTTGCTGGTTGTCACCCACCGTCTCGATGAGTCGGGGCAGGGTTCAGGATTCTGGACCATCGTTACTGACATCACTGAACAGAGGAATACCAACGCACAGCTTGTGCAGGCGGCCAAACTGGCAACACTGGGTGAGATGTCGACGGGAATGGCCCACGAACTGAACCAGCCGCTGAATGTCATATCGTTGGCCGCAAGCAACCTGCGTTTCTCCCTGGAGCAAGCCGCCTCTCCGGGTTCCGAAAACAGGCTTGCCAAACTCGACAGGATAGATTCAGCGGTGCGCAGAGCGGCGGGTATCATCGACCACATGCGCGCCTATGGCCGTCTATCTGGCGAGGGCCTTGCGCCTATTGAGCTCGGTGCCGTGGTCGCTGGGGCCTCAGACCTGATGTCCGAGCAACTCAAACTGGCCAACATTACCTTGATTAACCAATTTCCCGATGGCGACTTCAAGGTTATGGGTAACAGCATTCAACTCGAACAGGTGCTGATCAACCTCATTAACAATGCCAAGGACGCTATTTCTGATAACGGTGGTCCGGGGGAAATCATCGTGGATGCCGAGACAATTCAGCAGCGAATCCTGTTACGTGTTTCCGATACCGGTGGCGGTATTCCAGAGCATGCGCTACCTCATATCTTCGAGCCGTTTTTTACCACCAAGCCGGTGGGGGAGGGTACCGGCCTCGGAGGTTCCATCAGTTACGGCATCATCCGAGACATGCAGGGTGATATTTGGGCGGAAAATTTGCCCCAAGGCGCCCGAATCACGGTATCCTTACCCCTATTGCAAAGTAAATCGCAGATTGCCAAAAGCGGGCAGTTGGATATGGATGGGCTGGACTTGTGAAAGCGCTGATAGTCGATGATGAACCCGATATTCGTGAAGAACTCGCCGAGTTCGTCGCCCAGTTGGGCCTGGGCGTGGTGGTGGCGGGCAATGGCGAGGAAGCGCTGAACAAGTACTTCGCAGATTCTGAAATTGCCATCATCCTCAGCGACCTGATGATGCCGGGGCTTAACGGCCTCGACATGTTGGACAACATGAACAGTGCCCCCGGGGCGGATGATCGCGTCAGACGCGTCATTTTCATGACCGGAAACGGCAATACCCAGTCCGTCATCCGGGCCATGCACCTGGGTGCAACCGAGTTTCTGCTGAAACCCGTTGATCTGGATGTGCTCGAGCAAAACATCATGGCTGCAAGGCAGGCGGTGGCAGCGGAGCGGGCCCGCCGAGCCGAAGCGGCTTTGCTCAAAGAGCAGGTGTCCCTCAACGAAGCCGAAATTTCGTCGCTCAGTCGAAATATAGAGGCGGCCTACGCCGAAGCGCTGGCCTGCCTGGCGGCTGCGGCAGAATACAAGGACCCGGAGACCGGTCAGCACATCACGCGAATCGGTGAGTATGCGGCCGCCTTGGCGTCAGAGTTGGGCTGGACGTCCGAATGGTGCGAGATGATTCGTCTGGCCGCACCATTGCATGATGTGGGCAAAGTGGGGATGCGGGATGCCGTGCTGCTGAAAGAGGGGCCTCTGGACGACGAGGAGTTGCGGCACATGCGCGAACATCCCGAAACCGGGTACCGGATCCTGTCTGTTTCCGGTTACCCGACCATGAAAATGGCGGCGCGGATCGCCCGATGTCACCATGAGCGTTGGGACGGTACCGGCTATCCGCGCGGCTTGAAGGGCTCCGAAATTCCGATCGAAGCGTCAATAACGACGCTTGTTGACGTCTACGATGCCCTGCGCTCGGAACGCCCCTATAAGCCTGCTTTTGATCATGACAAAGTCATGGACATTATTGTCAACGGAGACGGCCGTACCGATCCCCGACACTTCCGCCCCGACGTCCTGGCAGCCTTTCAGGGCGCCCAGTACAAGATGGCTGAGATCTTCGATCAGCTGAAGGACGAAGCCCCTGCCGAGGCAGAGGCCACCGACACGTCCCGACGGGAGATGCTCTGATGAAGATTCTGATAGTAGAAGACAGCTCCACCCTGTGTGCAATTTATGAAGCCTACCTCGACGGCACCGGTTATGAAGTTCACAAGGCCGAGACCTTCACTGATGCCCTGATGTCCCTTGAATCGGTTAAGCCGGATTTGATCCTGCTGGACATTGAATTGCCCGACGGTAACGGGCTTGACCTGTTGGCCGAGACGGTCCTGATGACGCCCCAGCCGGCGGTAGTGGTCATGACCGGCCACGGGGTTGAATTCGCCGACCAAGCTATTGAGCGGGGCGCCGATGATTTCCTGAGCAAGCCCTTTGATGCGTCCCGACTGCGGGTGACGCTGTCCAATGCTGCCCAGCGGCTGGAGCTCACGCAAAAACTGACCAAGCTCGGTGAAACCCGGGAGCGCTTGGGGCCCATGTACGGTCGTTCCACTGTTATGCAGGCTGTCTATACGACCATCGAATCACTGGCATCAAGCCGCGCGACGGCGATGATAACGGGGGAGAGCGGCACCGGTAAGGAACTGGCAGCCCGGGCCATCCACGATTTGTCCGCCCGGGCTCCGGGGGCCTTTATCGCGGTCAATTGTGCTGCCATACCCAATGACCTGATTGAGTCGGAGCTGTTTGGCGAGGCAGCCGGGGTTCGGGGTAACAGCAACCCCCGGGACGGTTTGATTCGGCAGTCCGATGGCGGCACCTTGTTCCTGGACGAAGTCTGTGACATGCCCTTCGAGCTGCAGTAGGTATTGTTGCGATTTATCCAGAATGGCACTTTCAAGCCTGTCGGCAGTGATACGGAATTGACCGCGGACGTTCGCATCCTGGCGGCGACCAATCGAGACCCACTGCTTGAGATGAGGGAAGGGCGCTTGCGGGAAGATCTGTTTTATCGTTTGCATGTGGTGCCCCTGCGTATCCCGCCGCTTAGAGAGCGTGCGGATGACGTGGTATTTCTGGCTGAGCATTTTTTACGAGATTTTGCAGAACAGGAAGAGCGGGGGGCCAGTACTTTCACAGAAGATGCCCGTCGCGAGTTCAGGCGCTATCCCTGGCCGGGAAATGTCCGGCAGCTGGAAAACATAATCCACCGTTTGGTGTTGATGAGTGATGGTGACAGCATCGGTTACGACGATCTGCGCCAGGCCATCTCGGACAGCGACGTCGTTGATGGTACCAACGCGCCCACAAGAAACACTGCGTTTGGGGCGCAGGATGCCAAGCCTGTCCAGGTCGAGCCCCTGTGGCTCACGGAAAAAAGAGCTATTCAGGCGGCAATTGATGCCTGCGAGGGCAACATCAATCGCGCCGCGGGATTGCTGGAGGTGGCACCCTCGACCATTTACAGAAAGATTCAGAGCTGGAAGTCTGCCGGCGACAACTGAATATTGGAGGCGGATATGTACGGGGTGATCAACAAGTCATTGCGGGATATGGTCATCGAGCAGTTCGGTGAAGCCAAGTGGAGCGAGGTGCTGCAGCGCTCCGGAGTCCCCGATGACAGCTTCCTGGCCATGCAGTCCTACGACGACGACATCACCTACAAGCTGGCCCAGGCCTGTGCCGATGAAATGCAAATCGATCTAGGAGATGCCCTGCGAGCCTTTGGCGTGCACTGGGTGGAAAATACTGTGGCCAAGCAGTATGAAACCCTGATGCGCGCGGCCGGTTCGGACATGTTGGGGTTTCTGGGCAATCTGAATAATCTCCATGATCGAATCAGCTCCACTTTTTTGGATTATCGCCCGCCCGCCTTTGAAATTCAGGACGGTGATGGTGACGACGTCAAAATTTTGTACCTGTCCGAGCGCGTCGGGTTAACGCCTTTTGTTGAGGGCTTGTTGCGGGGTTTGGCTGACAGGTTCAACCAGCAGATGGAAATTATTGAGATCGCGCCCCAAAAGGTAGCCAAGGGTGAGCAAACACTGTTCACCGTCCGTATGGCTTGAAGGGCGCGAGGTAAGTGAACAACCCAGACATCTTTTGGGTGCAACTGCAGAAACTTTTCACAGTTGTAGGGCAGATCGATAACTCCGGGCGTTTGGTCAGGGCCAGTCCTTTGCTGGCCCGACACTGTGATTGGCGAGCCGGAGACAACTTCATATTTTTCGAGAGTTTCCAATTCAAGCGCCCCACGTCCTTCGATGGTGGTTTCGAGTCTGCGAAACGCGTCGTTGGAGAATTGTTCCTGGGTTTTAGCGACGAGTTGGGCTTTGCGGTGCGAGGGCAGGTGCAGGATTATTCCCAGATGGGCCTGGATGGCCTCTGCTTTGTGGGCGTGCCCTGGCTTTGGTGGATTGAGGGTAACGCGACGGATGAATCACTGACCATGTCTGACTTTCCGGTCCACGATGTTCAGATGGATCAGATGTTTTTCATGAGCACGCAACAGTCTATGGTTGAAGACCTACAGGCGCTGAATGAGCAGCTAGGCAAGGCCAAAAAAGAGGTCGAGCAGGCCAATGAAGCTCGGCAAAGTTTTTTCCACCACGTCAGCCACGAAATGCGCACTCCCCTCAACGGAGTGATCAGTGCCCTGGGTTTGATGTCTGATTTGAAGCTGGAAGGCAAACTGGCCCAGTATGCCCAGTTGGCCAGCCAGAGCGCCGATCGACTGCTGGAGGTGATCAACTTCACCCTGGAATCAGCATCCGTTGAGTCCCACGTCAGTGATGCGGAGTACGTCAATTTCAGCCTGGACGAGGTTCTGGAAGAATGTCTCAGCCTTGCCAGCGCCAGAGCCATAGAAAAGAATTTGGAACTGCGCCGATCGGGTGCGCAGTCCTTCGATCGCTACTATAGCGGCCGGCTCAAATTGTTGCGGCAGGTGTTGGGCAACCTGTTGGGTAACGCTGTCAAGTTTTCGACCTCAGGGACCATTACATTGGGCGCAAGTATTTGCCCGACGTCTGCTGCCAAAGAGGCGCAGGCTGACACCCTAGAGTTTTCAGTTGCCGACCAGGGCCCGGGCGTCCCCGAGGAGGCGCTGCCAAAGCTGTTCCAGCCGTTTGCAACAGGCATAACGGCTGAAACCCGAAAGCAGCAAGGTACCGGCCTTGGGCTGAGCATCGTACAGCGTTTTGTGGAGGCGTTGGGCGGTAGCGTGCAGGTGCAGTCCGCGGTGGGCGAGGGCACTATCTTCAGTTTCAGAGTTTCCCTGGATTACGCGCCACCCGATGCCAAGGTGGAACGTGCTGCAGGTTTGGCCGTTGATGGCCCGGTGCTGTTCAATGGTCGTGTGCTGCTGGTGGAAGACAATGAAATTAACAGGTTGTTGAACGCCAGGGTTCTTGAGTCGATGGGGCTCAATGTCTCGGTGGCGAGTTCCGGTGTGGAGGCCCACAAGCTGGTTGCCGAAGATTCCGGAGCCTTTGATTTGGTGTTCATGGATTTGGGCATGCCGGACATCGATGGTTTCGAGGCTACCCGACGTATCAAACATATTGCTGGCGCGGAGCAGTTGCCGATTGTTGCCCTGACGGCCAACACATCTGCCCGAGACCGCCAGCTTGCCGCAGAAGCCGGTATGGATGGTTTTTTGGGCAAGCCAGTGGCTTCCGAGGACCTGCGTAAGGTGCTGGCAAGCCATCTGGCGACAGTCAGTGAAAAGCCGGATGAGCAGTTTGACGGCATAGCCCCTGAGGGTGCTGGCGAACCAGGCCGGGCTGATCAGCTGGTTCAGCCCGACCACGCCCGGCCAGCAAATACCCCAGCGGCACAAGACGCCCCGGAGGAGACGATGCCGGTGGCAGCGGCCGATGAAGCCGATCCCAAACGATCGATGGTTTTTGACAGGGAGCCCATTGACCGACTCAAGCAGGAGGTCGGTGCTGAGGTATTGCAGACCCTGGTCGACAAATTTTTAAAGGAATCTGCGCTGCGCTGGGAGAGTCTTTCGGCAGCCCTGTCACAGGGGGACAAGGATGCCATTGTTCGAGAGGCCCATACCCTGGGCAGTGCCTGCTTGACCTTTGGTGTCACAGCGGCAGGCCAGCAGTACAGGCGTTGTGAGGCAGCGGCTATCAACGCCGACCTTCCCGGCGAAGATGTCCTGGCAGGTATCGCTCCGGAACTGGCCGATGGCATTGGTCA
>JAAXJC010000125.1 GCA_012270045.1 Luminiphilus sp. | reverse complement strand
ACCACCTCAGGCCACCATCGACCTCAAACACCCGCCCGGAGATGTAGTCGTTTTCGAAGATGGCTACCGCCATCTGTGCAATTTCAGCGGGCTCGCCCAAACGCTTCAGCGGGATACCGGCAGCCATTTTTTCCAGAGCCTCGGGCTTCATACTGGCAACCATCTCGGTCGCTATGAACCCGGGGGCGATGGCACCGGTACGGATGTTGTGACGTGCCAACTCCTTCGCCCAGGTGACCGCCATCGCCGCCACACCGGCTTTGGTGGCCGAATAATTGGTCTGGCCAAAGTTGCCAGCCCTTGAAATGCTGGAAATGTTGATGATGACGCCCTCGGACTGGGCCTGGATCATGCGGGTTGCGGCCTCGCGCCCGCACAGGAACACGCCGGTCAGATTAACGTCGATGACCATCTGCCACTGAGACAGGCTCATGCGGTCGGTCACCTCGCCGTCCTTGACCTTCAACATCAGGCCATCCCGGGTGATACCGGCGTTGTTGACCAGGCCCTGAAGCGTGCCGAATCGCTCAATAATGGCATCAAACGCCCCAATGACGCTGTCTTCATCGGCGACATTAGCCACAAAGGTGGACACGTCGGCGCCAGTTTCCCGCAGGTCAGCGGCGGCAGCCTCCAGTGGCTCAGCATTCATGTCGATCAGGGCCAGCTTGGCGCCCCGCCCAGCGATACCCTTCGCCATGGCAAGACCCAGACCCTGGGCGCCGCCGGTGATGGCGATGACTTTATCCTTTAATTCCACAACGTCGCTCCCCTGTCGGTTAAGGGCGCGGATTGTACCTCAAGGACGGCTCTTTTGATTAAGCCCGGGCTGAATTGACAGCGATCAGCGGTTTCCCCGCGGGCCGTCACGAACTTCCTCTTGCTTGCACTCGCGCTTGTCCTTCCCGACCCGCCCTTCGTCCTGGCGACAGTCCCTACGGTCCTGGCGTTCGTCGGAGCGACCCCGCTCATCCCGGCGATCCTGACGGTCGTCTCTGTCCGCCAGCACCATGCCGCCGCCCAGCAACAGCATCAAACCCAACAACCCTGCGATAACATTGCGCATATTTGTACCTCTTAAAACAAACCTACCACGCCATCTTCACACATTGAGCGCCGCTGTGAAGCCCCCGCAGCGCTCAATGCGTGACCGCTCACACTCCGTCAGGAAAGGTCAAGACTGTATTTGAAAAACACCTCGTCCCGAACGTAGCCGAGACTTTCATACAGGCCCTGACCGGGCACATTGTCCCTGGCCGTCTCCAGGTCAAGACGCGCTGCTCCCGCCGTTCTCGCATGCTTTTCAGCCGCACACATCAACCCCCTACCCAGGCCCGTTCGACGCTGGGATTCTGCAACGTAGAGGTCGTACAGCACATAGTAAAACACCAGATCCACCGAGCAGAGCGCCGGATAAAGCTGGGTGAAGCCTCCCAACCCCATGTCACCGCAATCAGCCACCAGAATCACCGACCTGCGCTCCTCCAGGTTGCTGGTCAACCAGGATCGCGCCGCCTCCAGATCGGGCTCGCATTCATAGAAGCGGCGATAGGCATCGAACAGGCTGGTCAGCTGCGGCAAATCCGCGGTCGTGGCAATTCTGTATCTGGCTTCGGCTGGCATGGATCAGGGACCCCCGGACGCAGTGAGCAGACCCCTGTTTCTAACACACGGCGGCGCAAATTACCCGGTCTGAAGCTACACACCACGGCCCCGTAAGTCGAACGTTATCCGATGATGGCTATGGCCACCCGCCATTCCCCACCGAATGGCGCACTGGAGGACCGTTAATAACCACTAATCGTCTAATGGTCCCGAATCAGTGAAATGCGCGGGCAGAGTTGGTCCGAGACTTGGTCATTTCAAGGGACACTGCGAGGTATAAAAAAGATTGGAGCTGGCGAGAGGAATCGAACCCCCGACCGCCTGATTACAAATCAGATGCTCTACCTACTGAGCTACGCCAGCCAAGCTTGTCGCGATAAACAGTTGCGGCAGCAACGGGTGCCGATTGTCCGGCTAGGGAACGCCGGGGTCAAGTCACTCGCCGCCAGACTTGCGCCTTGCGCGCTGGGCGAGTCCCTCCAAGACCAGATTCGGGCGCCAGTCACCGCCGACGCCCAGTGCCATCAACGTGCCCGCATCGCCCCCGGTGAGAATGACCTTGTGTCCACCGTAGCGCTGGCGCACCTCGTTGACGGCACCAATCGCCGCGGTCCAAATGCCGGAGCCGACACAGGCCGCCGTACTGCATCCGGGCTCCAGGGAGGGCAGCTCCTTTGTCTCGTAGCGAATTCCCTGGGTCTGACTGAGCAGGGATGATTCCATCATTCCGGGGCCGGGCAGAATATAACCTCCCAGGTGCTGTCCATCACCGGCGACGAGATCGCAGGTAAGAGCAGATCCCGCATCTATGACCAGCAGGGGACGGGGATCGGCGCACCAGGCCCCCAACATGGCAAGCCACCGGTCCACACCCATGCGATCGGGATCTTCGTAGCTGTTGACCAGCCCGCCCTCCCGGGCCTGGGCACGGCAAAATTCGACCCGGGACAAACCGGCCTCTGCCAATGCCTCCTGCAGCGAACCATTGGCCCGGGCGTCAGCGACACTGGATACCCAGACGGGCACTTCTCCATCCACCGCCTGGGCGATCTGCCGGGCCAGGTCCAGCCAAGTCTGGCCCTGCACCTCGTGGCGACTGACTGTCAGTTCCTGACCGGTCAGCAAAGCCCATTTGGCGGCACTGTTACCGACATCAATAACCACCCCTTTCATGACGACGCTAGTCGCAACATGGACGCCTCTCCTGCGTGCACCGACACCACGCCGCTGTCGGTATCGACAGTGAGAGCACCGGTGGAATCCACGCCCATCGCCACACCCACCAGCGCTGCACCGTTGTGCTGCACGGCGACTTCATTTCCGACCAGAAAATCACGTCGTTGCCAAACCTCGCGCCAGCTCAAAAACCCGGCCGCCGGCCAGTCGGACAACATAGATGTGAGGGCAAGCAGAACGTCACCGGCCACGTCATCCCTTGAGGGTGGGACCTTCAGATGGGCTGCGAGGTCGGTCCAGGGTTGGTCAATGGCGTCCGTCCGGGGCATCGCCACATTCAAACCGACTCCGACAACCAGCTGCCAGCCTTCCCCGCTGGCAGGGACGATATCTATCAAAATACCCCCAACCTTCATGCCTGCAATGTACAGGTCGTTGGGCCACTTAAGCCTGATGTCCACCCCCATTGAATCCTGCAGCTGCTCCGCGATGGCGCAACCCACGGCGAGACTCAGGCCCGCCAAATCACAGTTATCGCTATCAAAACGCCAGCCCAGTGACAGATACAGGTTGCTATCCGGTGGACTGAACCAGGGCTTTCCCAATCGGCCACGACCCGCGGATTGCCGATCGGCCAACAGGGCCAGTCCATGTATATCAGCCCCTGACGTACAGCGCCGCTTAACCACCTCGTTGGTTGAGTCGACCTCAGCTGCAATTTCAAGGCGCAACTCCGCCCTGACGGCCGCATCCAGACCATCAAGAATTACGGCGGCCCGGCCGTCACAGCTACTCACTGATTGGCTTCCAGAGGACATAACGTTGCACCACAATTTTTCAAGACTGACTATCCAACCAAGGCAGTCTAAGCTAGGACCCATGCAGAACGCCAAAACTGAAAGCCTCAACCCGGAGGGCTCGATCCACCGCCAGCACACAACCGGCGGTTTGGATCTGGGGTTTGGGCAAATGGCCCGGCATGGCGCTACGCTGCTGGCCTGCCTCGCCGGTATGCTGTCGATAGCCAATCTATGGCTTCTGCCCCTGACCGAGGGCAGCTTGCTGGCCGCCGGTCGCGGAGTCGTCCTGCTGCTGCTGGCCATCGGCTTGATGGGGACATCCCGTCTCAGTCTGTTCCTCACACTAATCGTCGCGCTGGGTGGGCTGACTAATTCGGGCACCGGGGCCGGTGACCTGGACGTCATCACCGTACTGGAGGTCTGCCTGGCAGCCAGTGCAGCCATGGCTCTGCTCAGCCCCAGAGCAAGCAGATAAGCCACATCATGGCGGATTTTTCCCAACCACTGATCATTCTCGTCGCCCTGCTCTGCGGGATGCTGAGCCGCGCCATCGGGTTGCCGGCACTGATCGGTTACCTTGCCGCTGGCTTCGTACTGCATGAACTGGGCACGGTGCCCGGGCCCTGGCTGTCCGGTCTGGCAGATTTGGGCATAACCCTGTTGCTGTTCAGCATCGGACTGAAACTGGACGCCCGAAAATTGCTGGAACAGAAAGTGTGGGGTACCACGCTAGTCCACATGCTGGTATCCCAGGGCTTGCTGATGGCCGGACTGCTCGCCCTGACCGCCCTGCTACCCGGTCTGGGACTTTCCCTCACAGGCGCCGCCGTCATCGCTTTCGCGCTGACCTTTTCCAGTACTGTGTTCGTCATACAGACCATGCAGGAGCGGGGCGAGCTGCAGTCCAATCACGCGGTACTGGCGGTCGGAATCCTCATCGTGCAGGACCTGGTGGCTGTGGGTTTTTTGGCTTTGACTGCAGGCAAAGTGCCCACGGTTTACGCTCTGCTGCTACTGCTGGTCATTCCCGCCCGCCCCCTGATCATGAAATTGCTGGCCATTTCCGGTTACGGAGAGTTACTGACCTTGCTGGGCCTGGCCTTGGCCATTGGCGCAGCGGAACTATCTGAACTGGTCGGACTGAAAGGTGACCTGGGTGCCCTGCTGGTTGGGGCCATGCTGGCAGGCAAGCCCAAATCCAAGGCAATGGCGGCAAACCTGATCCAACTCAAAGACCTGTTTTTGGTCGGATTCTTTCTCTCCATTGGCCTGGGCGGTTGGCCTCCCCTGCTGCTCATTGGCATCGCCGTGGTCCTTGGGCTGGCTGCAGCCATGAAACCGCTACTTTATTTTTTCCTGATGACACGCCTGCATACCCCACCGCGCACCGCGGTACTCTCCGCTGCAGCATTGGCGAATCACAGCGAATTTGGCCTCATTGTGATTTCGGTGGCGGCAACCGTGGGTTGGGTCGCTCCTGAATGGAGCGCCGCCCTGTCCATAGCGCTGGCTATCAGCTTTCTGCTGGCCGCACCTATCAGCAACGCCTCCCATGGCTTTTACCGCAGATACCGCGACCGGCTTCTGACACATCGGTCAGACCGACTCATGGGTACCTACCAGCCCACCGACAATGTCAGTATTGTCATTCTGGGCATGGGGCGGGTCGGCACCGGCGCCTACGAGGCCCTGGCACCCGAGTGGGGTCGGGCCATACTCGGGGTCGAAACATCTGCAGATAAAATAGAGGCACACCGCGCTGAGCAACGCCGGGTACTCTGCGCCGATGCCTCTGACCCCGACTTCTGGGTACGAATTCGACTGAATGAGGTCAAACTCATTATGCTGGCCCTCACCAATCACCATGAGAATCTACTGGTGGCCGATCTGGTCACCACCATGGGCTATCAGGGCGAAATCGCCTCCGTTGTTCGCCATGAAGAACATGCCGAGGAATTGCGGGACAAGAATATTTCCGCATTCAACCTGTACGGACAGGCGGGCACCGGCTTTGCGTCCCACGCCAGGGATTTAATCGATGTTCCAAATGTGAGACAGACAGGATGAACCCCAAACCCCTGCAATCGTTAAATGTAGCGACACCCCTGGGTACCATGGTCATCACCTGCAATACCGAAGCAATAACCCGGGTTTACTGGGCTTCGGATCATGCTGAGCCATCCAGCACGGGAGCAGATAGCTGTTCCCTTCTGGCCGATTGTGCGGATCAACTGAAGGCCTACTTTGCCGGCCAGCGCCGTCGCTTTGATCTTCCCCTCGCGCCCCAGGGAACCCCTTTTCAACAACAGGTCTGGGGGCAATTGATGACGGTTGACCACGGTGACACCAGCAGCTATGGCGCGCTGGCGAAACAACTCGCCAAACCCAGTGCTGCCAGGGCGGTGGGCGCAGCGGTCGGGAAAAACCCACTGTTAATCCTGCAGCCCTGCCACCGCATTGTAGCCGCCAATGGTGGCATGACCGGGTATGTTGCCGGACTGCGCCGCAAACAGTGGCTGCTGGCCCACGAAGCAGGACGGTAATCGGTTCGATGACGGTAATCGGTTCGATTAAGTGACCTAGGCATTCAGGTCGGGGATCATTTCGTCCTTGATACGCTCTATTACGTCGCGCAGCCGCAGCTTTTCTTTTTTCAACCGCTGTATCAACAATTGATTGTGGTAGGGCTGCATCTGAAGATTCTGTATTTTCTGGTCCAGGGCACGGTGTTGGCCCTGCAGCGTCATCAGGCGCATGGCCGGGGTCATGTCCTCATTGGCTGCAGCGGCGTCTTTGCCATCATCCATTGACCGCACCCTCCTTCGACTCTCGGGTCCCGCCTCCGGAAGAGGGGAACAGCCTGTGCACACCATCGAGCAAGGGTAGGAATTCCAAACCCGAGGGCGCGGCGGCAACGAAGTAGTCTACCAATAACCCGGGCCGGGCGTTGTAGGACATCGGCTTTCCCTCCTCGTTCAACACCACACCCCCTGCCGCCCGCACCAGGGCGTCTCCGGCGGCTACGTCCCATTCATAACAGGGTGAGCTGCGCGGGTAAATGTCTCCCCGACCGTCTACGAGGGCACAGAATTTGAGGGCACTGCCTGCATTCACCCGCTCAACTGTCCGCCCCGAGGGGATCAGTCGCTCCAGCAGCGCGCCCACGCGGGCTTCGTGGTGGCGCTGGCTGGCCAACAGGCGGACCACATCGTTGGCGGAGGCGCAGGAGACGGCTCTGGTTGTTTGTCTGAGGCCCTCCCCCTGGAACAGCCAGACACCCTGGCCCGGTACCCCAAGATAACAGCGCCCGGCCATGGGCTCAGCGATGGCACCCAAAATCGACACATGATCCAGGATCAGTGCAATGTTGATGGTGAATTCCCCGGTACGCCCGATAAACTCCCGGGTTCCGTCAAGGGGGTCGACCAGCCAGCACATCCGCCAGCCGTGCCGATCACGTATCTCATCCTGGGCTGACTCCTCAGATAACAGGGGGATATCAGGCGTCAATGCAGCGAGGCCTTCGGCAAGCATCCTGTGGGCGTGATGATCGGCCTCAGTAACCGGGCTACGATCGTCTTTCCGGTCGACACGCAGTGGCTGGGACTGACTGTAATAGCCGATCAGGATGTCGGAGGTGTTCGACAGCAGGGTGATGAGCCCGGTCACAAGGTCCCCGGGCAGGGCACCCAGTGCGCTGGGAAGGTTTGGTGGAACGGGCGGAGGAACGTAAGCTTCAGACATGGGTTGCGAGGGTAACATTGCCAGGGCGTTGAGCGTTGACCCGGACGGTTCGGTGCTGGGCGTAGACTGGTCAAAGATCGAGACCGTGTTGCTGGACATGGACGGTACCCTGCTGGACCTGCGCTTTGACACAGAATTCTGGACCCGCACCCTGCCCGCTCACTACGCCGACGAACAGGGAATTTCGGTGGCTGACGCCAGCGCCTACCTCGATCCTATCCACCGGCGCGAACACGGGCACCTCAACTGGTACTGCCTGGATTTTTGGTCGGAGACCGTGGGCTTCGACGTGGCCGCATTGAAAAGGGAGCATCGCGCGTCAATCAGCTGGCGTCCCGAGGCCGTCAATTTTTTGCGCCGATTACAGGCCAGCCACTGCCGGGTAGTGCTGGTCACCAACGCGCACCCTGAAACCCTCGCCATCAAGCTCGAGCAATTGGCGCTGGCAGACTGGATGGACGAAATCCACAGCTCACACAGCTTCAAGGCACCCAAGGAATACCAAGCCTTCTGGGAAGGCCTGCAACGGGTTTCGCCCTTCGATCCACAGCAAACCCTGTTCATCGATGACTCAGAATCGGTACTGGGTTCAGCCGCGCAATACGGTATCAGCCATCTGGTAACACTGAGACAACCTGACAGTGGACAACCCCCGAGAACCCGTACCGGCTATCCTGCCATCCTGCACTTCAGTGAACTCTTCCAGGGACTGCCCGCCGATGGCTGACAGCGAACAGGGAAAACAAAAGGTGCGGGTTGATAAATGGCTCTGGGCAGCCCGCTTTTTCAAGACACGCAGCCTCGCAAAGGCTGCGATCGAGGGTGGCAAAGTGCAGCTACAGGGCCAGCGGGTCAAAGTGAGCAAGGAAGTTGCTGTCGGCGACCAACTGGTCATACGTCAGGGCTGGGATGAGAAAGAGGTGGTCATCCTGGGCCTGAGCGAACGCCGGGGACCTGCCAGTGAAGCCCAGCTGCTGTATGAAGAGTCCCCGCAAAGCATTGCCAGACGCGAACACGAGGCGCAACTGCGACGGGCTGCCGGTGGCTACAGAATGACCCACCGACCGGACAAATACGAACGACGTCAGCTACAGCGACTGCATAGGGATCGACAGGCTTCAACCTCCGATGACTAGGCCCTGAAGGCAGACAGGGTAATGCCGTTGCGACCGCCTTCTTTGCTGGCATAGAGCGCCTGGTCCGCCGCCTCCAGCAGCTGTTTGAACTCGGTACTCATGGCGGGTATGCAGGCGACCACACCCTGGGACACCGTGACCACTGACGACACCGAGGACGCCGTGTGTTCAATCTGGAGTTCAGCAATGCGTGCGCGAATCTTCTCCGCCGACGCCATGGCCTCCGCCTGACTGGTGCCGGGCAACAACAGCAGGAACTCCTCACCGCCCATGCGAATCGCCAGTTCACCCGCGCGGGACGTCACTGAACGCAGCACCCCGGCGAGTTGCTTGAGCACGTCGTCACCGGCAGGGTGTCCGTAGTTATCGTTGTAGGCCTTGAAAAAGTCGACGTCAATCATGATGACGGCGAGGGGCGCTCCCGCTCGCTGGGCACGACTGATCTCCAACTCAAAGGCCTTGTCAGCACCCCGGCGGTTCCTGAGGCCGGTCAATTCATCCAGCTTGGCGAGATCGGCCAACTGTTTTCGGGCTTCCTGCAATTGCAGGTTCTTTGCGCGCAGGGTGTCAGAGACACCTGCCAGGTCTGCGGCCATCGCCTCCCGCTCAAGCCCCGACTCCACCATTTGGGCGAAGGAACGGCTGATACCCTCGGTCAACAGCGCCATCAACATGGCGAGCCCGGTGAGAATCATGGCAAAGGTGAAATTGAAGGGTCGGGCAGCGTGCTCCCAGCCGAGAAAAGAGGCCACCGGTATCAATGTGGCGCACAGCCAAACCAGGTAGAACTCACGCACCACTGCGGTCGCGGCGACGGTGGTCACGGTGATAATCACCATGACCATCACCAGGCCGTAGAGCACGTCATCAGACAGCTGCTGCCCCATCCATATCACCGTGGCTGACCAGGCCAGGCCACCGAGCAAAGCCGAGAGCATGATCTCCCTGAGCACCGCGCCTGGATTCTGGATATGCCGCTGCTTTTCAAGGGCGTGACCCATATGCAGGGACTGCAGGAAGGACAACACCAACATGCCGATACCCCAGGCTGGAATAGGCAGCGGGGAATACTGGTACCACAACAGGAACATACAGCTCATGACACCCAGGGTCTGGGCGCCCGCCATGACATACCGGGCATTCTGCAACTGAAAGGCCAGCTTGGCCGATAGCGCGTCGCCCCGGGAAATCTTCCTTTGGTACAACATGGGAAAACTGTAGCGCAGGTATGGGCAGTAGTGTCAAAAAAATGGCAAAATTGAGCTCTGAGTTACAGCTTTTTCGCGACGTTCTTCCTGTAGGTCGTGTATAAAGCGGGGGTGGCGATGAATAATTCCAACAAAGCGGGAAGTCAGCCTGTTCGTGTAGCATGGCTGCTGATACCTGTGCTGCTGCTGCCCCTTGTCGCCACAGCCGTGAGCATTTCCCTGGATTCCACACGGTCACTGGACACCTCCTGTGACGCCGTGAGGAGTTTCCTTGAGAAGACCGATCAAGTCAGGGTCAGTAAAGATGCGACCGTCCTGATCCTGGGCGGGGAGGAGTTCGCCAAGTGGAAGTTCAGGTCTGCCCGAGGGAAATTGGCCCCCGAGCAGTTGCGCGTCAAAACCGCCCCCATTATCAGCCCGCACACCGCCGCCCGCTGCTTCGAGCGCACCATCGCCCATTACCAGCCAATAACAACGGTGCTGTTCCTGGATCCTGAGGACGGCCTCTCGGGCGCCGACGCGACACTGAATGCCCTGGATGAGATCGTCGACAAGCGCAATTACTGGAGCGTTTCCCCGGGCCTGGTTGTTGTACCGCCCACGGCGACCCCGTCACTTCGGGGTGACGCGGCGCAACTGGGGGAGTTCCTGTCCCGCTTGCAAAGCTGGGCGGTGGATAAACCGGGTGTTGAAATACTGGACACGGGCACCCTGTTTTCTGATGACTCTGGACGCATAGACCCACGACTGTTCTGGCCCGATGGATCGACCCTTGGCAGTGAGGGCTGTGACTTACTGAGGGCACGAATGATCGCTTACGCCGGCGCGGCCAACGCCTGAGAGCCTGCTCACCGGAAAAGGTAAACATTTGTCATGACGGTGCAATTTCCAACGGTACAACCTGACACGCCTGTTCTGGATCGTGTGCACACAGAGTTGGCCTGCCTGCGCACCCTGTCCCACCAGGACCTGCAGACACTGGCAGATGAATTGCGCCAGTTCATGCTGTACAGCGTCAGTAAAACCGGCGGCCATTTTGGAGCCGGCCTGGGCGTGGTGGAGCTGTCCATCGCCCTGCACCACGTGCTCAATACCCCCGAGGACCGGATTGTCTGGGACGTCGGTCACCAGACTTACCCACACAAAATACTGACCGGTCGAATGGACAGACTGGCGACCATTCGCCAGGCGGGCGGGCTGTCCGGCTTTCCCAAACGCACCGAGAGTCCCTTCGATACCTTTGGGGTGGGTCACAGCTCTACCAGTATTTCGGCCGCCATGGGCATGGCGGTGGCCGCGGGGCGTCAGGGGTTGGATCGCAAGGTGGTGGCGGTCATTGGTGATGGCGCGATCACCGGGGGCATGGCCTTCGAGGCCCTCGCCCATGCCGGCCACGTCAGGCCCAATATGCTGGTGATTCTGAATGACAATCAGATGTCCATCGGCCACAACACCGGTGGTCTGGCCACCTATTTTGCCAAAATATGGGCAAGCCCAACCTATATTGCCCTGCGGGAGGGCTCCAAGCGCATTCTCGAACACGTACGCACGGCCTGGGATCTCGCGAAAAAAACCGAAGAACAGATGAAGAGCCTGGTAGCCCCGGGCATGCTGTTTGAGGAGTTGGGATTCAATTACGTGGGCCCCCTGGACGGCCACGATCTGCCCCAGTTGGTACAGACCCTGGAAGCCATGATGGATCTCAAGGGCCCACAACTGCTGCACATCCGCACCGTCAAGGGCAAGGGCTTCAGTCCCGCCGAGAGTGACCCCGTGGGCTACCACGCGATCAATAAAATCGAGGCCGCTGCACCGGCAGGTGAGGCCAAGAAGCCCTCCCCGCCCAAGTACCAGGATGTATTCGGCGCCTGGCTGTGCGATATGGCGGATCAGGACGAGCGCCTGGTAGGCATCACACCCGCCATGTGTGAAGGCTCGGGCATGGTGCGTTTTTCCCGGGAATACCCCGATCGCTACCACGACGTGGCCATTGCCGAACAGCATGCTGTGACACTGGCTGCGGGAATGGCCTGCGACGGCCTGAAACCGGTGGTCGCCATCTATTCAACGTTCCTGCAACGGGCCTACGACCAACTGATACACGATGTGGCACTGCAGAATCTCGACGTTACCTTTGGCATCGACCGCGGCGGCCTGGTGGGACAGGACGGTGCGACCCACCACGGGGTTTTCGATCTGAGTTATCTGCGTTGTGTGCCCAACATGGTGGTGGCCTGCCCCTCCAATGAAAATGAGTGCCGCCAACTGCTGTATACCGCCTACCAACACGAGGGGCCCGCAGCCGTGCGTTACCCCCGGGGTGCCGGTACCGGCGTCACCATCGATAGTGCCATGACGGCCCTGCCCATCGGCAAAGCCGTCACCATTGCCAGCGGCCACAAAGTCGCGATACTGAACTTTGGCGTACTGCTTGAGGAAGCCGAGGCGGCAGCCACCGAACTGGGTGCGACACTGGTCGATATGCGCTGGGTTAAACCCCTCGATGAAGCGCTGCTGTTGGAACTGGCCAGCACCCACGAGCGCTTCGTCACCGTGGAAGAAAACGTGCTGGCCGGGGGCGCCGGCAGCGCCGTTGCCGAATTCCTTGCCAATGCCGGTGTGCAGGTGCAAATGCGGCACATTGCCATACCGGATGGTTTTATCCATCACGGTAGCCAGCAACAGAACCGCGAGACCGCAGGGCTCACCCGGGCCGCCATCCTGGAAGCTGGCACCTTGACCGCCGCGGTGGATGCCGTGGTCAGCAAGATAGTCTGAAGACGCTGCCACTCACCCACAATCAATGCCGATAACCATCAGGAGACCAAGGTGCCCAAGAAATCGGACAACAGCCCTGACGCTCCCACACTGAAGGAACAGATGGAGGCTTTGGCGACCATCGTTGAGAAACTCGAGGATCCAGACATTGACCTCGAGGAGTCCCTGGCACTGTACGAGCGGGGGATGGCGCTGGTGGCCACTGCGGGCAAGGTATTGGAAGCCGCGGAACAGCGGGTTGCGATGGTAACCGGTGACGGTGAGGTACAGGCTATCGAGCCATGACACCAGCGGATTCCCAGGCAGTGGTGCTGGCCTGCGCCGATCCCCGCCTTGGGGCGGCTCTGGAGTACGTGCTGGCAACCCCGGGCAAGCAGCTGCGGGCACGTCTGGTTAGGGCCAGCCACCAACTCCTGAGCGAAGACCCCTGCGACGGGGTTGAATCGGTAGCCACAGCCATTGAGTGGCTGCACAGCTATTCCCTTGTGCACGACGACCTGCCGGCCATGGACGACGATGCCCTGCGGCGGGGCAAGCCGACCGTACATACCGTCTATGACGACGCCACCGCCATACTGGTGGGGGACGGGCTGCAGGCTGCGGCCTTCGCACTGATCACCCGGGAGCAAGGCTTGTCCCTGGATACCCGGATCAAACTATTGGAGTTGATCTCCAGCGCTGTGGGTTTTGGCGGCATGGTAGGCGGCCAGGCCCTGGATATGGCGGCCGAGGGCGCCGCCATATCCCTTGATGCGTTGAGGCAAATTCACAGCCAGAAAACCGGTGCCCTGATCCGGGCCGCTGTACTGGCCGGGGCCCTATGCGCGGAAGCGAAGAACGTTGACCTGGCGCGCCTTGACGGTTTTGCGGGGGCCATTGGACTGGCCTTTCAGATCGCTGACGACATCCTGGATGTAACCCAGAACAGCTCAACCCTGGGCAAGACGGCGGGCAAGGATCTGGCGGTGGAGAAATCCACCTATGTGCGTCACCTTGGCCTGGAGGGCGCCCGGGAAGAAGCCGAGCGGCTGCTGGCTGAGGCCCTGGGTATGCTGGAAAGCTACGGAGCCCGTGGTACGGCACTCACGGATCTGGCGGTGGCCATGGTGCGCCGGGCGAATTGACTAGACGGCCGCCCATCCCAGCCACATGGCAATAGCCACCAGTCCCGCCCCAATGCCGGCAGCCACATCGTCGAGCATGACCCCCAGGGCCGATTTCATGTGCTGGTCGAAATAACTGACGGGCCAGGGCTTGGCGATATCAAATGCCCGGAACAGCGCCAGCCCCAACAGCCAAAAGCCCAGACCCCCCGCCTCCGGCGCCAATACATAAAACGGTAGCGCCACCGCAATCAATTGGCCCAGGACCTCATCGATGACAATGGCTCCGTGGTCAACCTGACCCCAGCGCTGGCCGGCCACGGCGGCGGCCCAGCTACCCAGACAAAGCAAAACCCCCGCGTTCAGCAGCAACGCCCAGGGCGCCAGGTAGCGCAAAGCCATGATGCAACAGGGCAGCGCCGCAACG
>JAAXJC010000019.1 GCA_012270045.1 Luminiphilus sp. | reverse complement strand
GTTTTGGGGTGATTTCGGCGGTGACTAAAAACTCACCGGCCTCCAGAATGGACTGCAGGGCACCTTTGGTGGGCATTGTCTCGGTGTTGATGGCCTGACTCCTGATGATCTCGAAAGGGCGATAGACAGGGATAGTCGGTAAAAAGGGCCGAGGGTGCAAACCCCATCTGCATTACCCAGCACTTTTCAGCTGCAAGTCCGGATTGGGGTCGCGCTGGGCTATCACCGTACCAGCCAATCGGCCATCTGGATTGGATGGCCGGGGTAACCGGACCCTTTATGGGGGAGCGAATTGCCAGTCGCTATCCAACAGCGGTAGCCCGGCACAATCCCGAGCCCTGCTACCGGAAAATCAGGGTGTGTTCTTGGGTGAACTGCCAGCGGTTTTGGGTCGAACTGCCCTCTTGGGTGTGACCGCTTTGCGCTTCGGGGCCGGCTTGCTCCGGGCCGCCGCCGGGCTTTGCTTTGCCTTTGTGGCTACTTTGCTTTTCTTGGCTGGGCTCTTTTTGGCGGAGGTCTTTTGGGGTGTGGATTTCTTTGTTGTAGCGGCTTTGGGCCGCTTTTGCCGTTGGACCGTCTTCTGCCCGGCGCCCGAGCTCAGTCCGGCCGCGTCCTCCAGGGCCTGCAGGGCATTTTCCATGTAATCGATGAAGCGCTGCACCTGGGGCACAGAGCGCCGGCAGGCGACTATCCCGAAGTCGACGTTCTGGTCGTAGGTCACCAGCGTTATGTTCATTGCCAGGCCGTCGGTGACAATCGATACCGGGTAGGAGCCATCCATCCGTGCCCCATTCCAGTACATGGTCTCGCGGATACCGGGCACGTTTGAGATGGCGACGTTGTAGGGGGGCGCCTTGGACATCAGCCCCAGCGGCAACAGCAACAGGGTGGGTGACTGCAGCAGGGTGCTGACCAATTCTATTTCCCGGGGGGACATGCCGGCGTAAAAGGCTTTGCCGGCGCGAACCGAGGCTATGATGGCGCGAATGCGTCGTGCCGGATCGGCAATATTCGTGGCCAGGTCAGCGCTGATGGCAGCGATGGCGTTACCCGACTCAACGTCACCGGCCTGGCGCAGGGACACGGGGACCATCGATTTCAGTGATTGCTCGGGTAATTCGGCGTGGGTTTGCAGGTACTCCCGCAAAGCCCCGGAACAAATCGCCAACACCGCATCGTTGAACGTGCCGTCGAAGGCCTTTGCGACAGCATTGATGCGGGCAAAGGGCCAGGATTGGGCGACAAACCGGCGCGCGCCGTGAATCGAGTGGTTGAGTGAGCTGATGGGTATGCGCCGGTGGGGCAGGGCAAGGTCGCCACCGCGACCTACCCAGGTTTGGGAAAAGGCGGACAGGGCCCTGAACAGGTTGGCACTGCTGTCGAAGGTGGATTTGAGGACATCTGCCACGTTGCGCAGTTCCTGATCCGAGTGGGCCGTCTTTTTGCCCGCACGCAGGTCTTTTTTGTAGCGTGTCCAGGACTCCAGGGACAGGGGTGATTCATCCAGTACGTGGTCGGGGTCCGGGGACAGCATGCTGCGTGATATGTGGACACCGCGGGCGCCGTCGACGGCCGCGTGGTGGGTCTTGGTGTAAACGGCGAACTGCCGGTTCTGCAGCCCTTCAATCAGGTGCATCTCCCACAGGGGCCGGCTGCGCTCCAGCAGTGTGCCGTGCAGTCGGGAGACGAGATTGAACAGTTCTCGGTAGCGACCGGGTTTGGGTAGGGCGGAATGCCGGACGTGGTAGTCCATATCCATGGCGTCGTCCCGCTCCCAATAGGCGTTGCCGGCAAGTCCCAGTCGGCCCAGGCGCAGGCGGTCGCCAAAGGGTGGCAGCAGGGTGTCGGCGCTGCGCACATTGGCCGCCAGCCCCTGCAGGAATTCCTGTTCGCTGGCACCGTCGGGCAGGGTGTAGAGCGCCACGCTGGCCACGTGCATCGGTGTCTCTCGTTTCTCGGAGGTCAGAAAGCCCTTATCAACGAGACTGAGTTTCTTCATCGTCCATGTCCTGAAAAAAATATTGGGTTACACAGCTCGCCCGGGTTGTATATTGGCAGTCGAAGAGAGCGTGTTTGGGTCCCTGATGGCAATCCTGTGCCAGGGACGCACTGGGGAGCTATCCCTCCAGCGCGTGGAATTTTAGCATCCGCCGGGGAGATGAGTTGGGGAATATGTCGGTAAAGTATCTGGAAGCAAACGGTATTCGTATCGCCTACGACGAATTTGGCCAGCCGTCGGATCCGGTCATATTGTTGATTATGGGTATGGCCACCCAGATGACGGCATGGCCGCTGTCCTTGTGCCATGGCCTGGCCCAGCGCGGCTTTCGTGTCATACGGTACGACAACCGCGATGTCGGTCTGTCCGAAAAAATGACCTCGGCCGTTGTGCCCAGCGCGGCCCGTATGATGCTGACCGCAGCCCTGGGCCGCCCTCTTCGGGTCTCCTATAAGCTCGATGACATGGCACATGACGCCTGTGGCGTTATCGATGCTCTTGGGCTGGAGCAGGTGCACCTCGCCGGCGTCTCCATGGGCGGAATGATCGCGCAGTTGGTAGCGGCGAAGTTTCCCGACAGGGTAAGGTCTCTGGCCTCCATTATGTCCTCCAGCGGCGACCGAAAACTTCCGAGAGCAAGCCGCAAGGTCACCCGGGCGCTGCTCAAGCGCTACGTGGGTCTGGTGAAGCCCTCTATTGAAACGACGATGGATTTCCAGCGCCTTATCGGTAGTCCCGGTTTCCCCCAGGGTGATGAGGAACTGCGGGACAAGGTGACGGCGGCCTATGAGCGCAGTTTTTACCCTCCCGGATACTCCCGGCATATGGCGGCCATTATGGCCAGCGGCAGTCGCGTGTCGTTGCTGAAGACCATCAGGACACCCAGCTTGGTCGTGCACGGGCGGGACGATTTGCTGGTGCCACTCGCCTGCGGCATCGACACCGCACGGCATATCCCCGACGCACGTCTGGAGATTATTGACGGTATGGGGCACAACCTGCCCGAAGCGCTGATGCCCACGCTGGAAGAGTTGCTGGCCAATCACGCCTCGGCCGCCGGGGGGGCGCCGGCAACAACCACCTCTGAAGGTGAGGGACCGGCGGCAGCTAATGGGTAAGCACACCTTGTTTGCCACTGGCCGGGCTTTGCAGGGTAAACCTTCCGCCGATCGTGACCGTCAAGGGAAGTCACCGGCAGTGCAGTTTTAATTTTCCCTCAGGTCAGCCCGATTCCATGGCGCATCAATGACCAGAGGTTGCTGGTGCCGGCTTAATGCTGGTCAGTTCGCTGGGGGTTCCCCTGTCCCTGTTGCCGCTGGGCGTCTTTCGCCTGCAGTTTGGCTCGTTTCTTTTCTGAAATCGTACCTGCGACTGATTGACCAATGTGCGCTTCCCCCCTGCGGCGGGCCAGTTCCATCTGGTGTTCCCGCTCCGAGTAACGTTCCCTTTGTCGCTTTGATTGCTGATCGTGGCAATGGTGACAGCTCACCCCCCTTAGGTAATGCGGACTGCGTTTATCGTCCTCGGTGATGGGTCGGCGACAGGCGTGACACTGGTCGTAGCCACCTTTTTCAAGGTCATGATTGACGGTAACCCGGTTGTCGAACACAAAACATTCACCCCGCCACAGGCTCTCGCTCTCGGGAACCTCCTCCAGGTATTTGAGAATGCCGCCACGGAGATGGAAGACCTCCGAGAAACCCTGCTGTTTCAGATAGGCAGTGGATTTCTCACAGCGAATACCGCCGGTGCAGAACATGGCGACCTTCTTGTGTTGCCGCGGATCGAGGTTTTCGGCGACGTAGTCAGGAAACTCCCTGAAGGAACGGGTGTTGGGATTGACCGCATTGTCGAAGCTGCCAATGTCCACCTCGTAGTCGTTGCGCGTATCCAGCACCAGCACGTCGGGGTCGCTGATCAAAGCATTCCAGTCCTTGGGATCAACATAGGTGCCGACGACATGGTTGGGATCAATCCCCGCTACCCCCATGGTGACAATCTCTTTCTTGAGTTTCACCTTGGTACGGTAAAACGGTACCTCTGATACGGAGGATTCCTTGGTTTCAAGATCATTGAGCCTGGGATCCGAGCGCAACCAGGATATGACCGCGTCTATACCGTGCCGGGAACCGGCGATGGTGCCGTTGATGCCTTCCTCTGCCAGCAGCAGGGTTCCCCGGACCTCGTGGGCGAGCATGATGTTGTAGAGCGGATCCCGCAGGGATTCGAAGTCGGGTAATGCTGTAAAACGATACAGCGCTGCCACCACCACGGTTTTGGGTGCAGATGTCATTGATTTTCCTCGTCGCTGACCAGAACGTAAAACTGGCGCAATCAGGTTTCGAGTCTATCAAAAATGTGTCTAACGATACCGATACGGGTTTGGCACCCTGGCTCTGGGGCAGACTGATGTTGGGAGCCGACAGAGCCATCCAAGCCGGTTGTGTACTCGGCCCACGGCCTCAGTGCCGGGGCTGCTGTGTGGTGGGGCGCCATTGCGGGGATCACGCCAGGCCAATCCTGATGCCATTCCCGGGGGCGTTTATCAACCCGCCTAGCGGGAGAGACCTGGTTGTACGTTCGCATGGTGGCCACAGGCGCGGTATTCTCTGCCGCACCATCGCGACCATGCTTGGGGTTACAGCGGGCCAAGAACGGTATGTGCTATGCCTAGACGCAAGATTTCCTGTTTTCTCATCGTATGTAACGAGGCAGACAGGTTGGAAGCCAGCCTGAAACCCCTCGCAGGCTGGGTCGATCAATTGATCGTTTTGGACTCGGGCAGCACCGACGGCACGGTTGCAATCGCCGAAAAATATGCCGACACCGTTTACCAGACGGATTGGCCGGGCTTTGGACCCCAGCGCAACAGAGCCCTGTCGTACTGTGAGCATGACTGGGTCATAACCCTGGATGCCGACGAGGTGATGACCGAGGCCTTAAAGTGCGAAATCGACAGCGTGCTTTCAGAGCCCGATCTGTCGGCCACGTTCATACGATTCCCCTGGCAAACCTATCTATTCGGCGAGCCATTAAAATACGGCCGGTATTCGACGCCCCAGGGGAAGCTGTTTTTTAAGCCGGGTGCGGAATTCAAGGATCGCAGGGTACATGAAACCCTCATCATGCCCGAGCGCAAAACCATCACCCTGCGTAGCCCGTTGCTGCACTATTCGTGGCGGGACTACCAACATGTATTGGAGAAGCACCTCAAATATGGAATTCTGGGTGCCCAGGACAAGGCCGAGGCCGGCAAGAGAGCATCCATCCCCTGGGCGTTTTTCAGATCCATTGTGGATTTTGTGCACCAGTATGTGTTCCGACTGGGATTCCTGGACGGTCAGCGGGGATTACTGATGGCAGTGATTCTCAGCCAGTATGCGTTCCATAAATACGCGGCTCTGTGGACCCTGACCGATGAGGTCAGCCGCGAGTCCCAGGACCTTCCTTGATTCCCAGTCCCGGATAGCCGCCGCCCGGCCTCTCTGGACTTTTGCCTGACGAGCAGTCTATGAATGAAAAAAAATATTTCATCTCCAGAAACTACAAGGCGCGCTTCTCAGCCGCCGGCAAAGCCAAGATAGATTGTGAGCAGGCCCTTGAAAAAATAGGTTTCAGGAACCTTGGCCTGGGGAGGACGACCTACACGTCAACACTTCCCAACTTTTTCTTTACCCTGCTGGGAACACTGATCGGACTGATCCGGCTACCGCGGGGTTCGGTGCTGTGCGTGCAGTACCCAACCAAGAAGTACTACGACCTGATAGTGACGGTGGCTAAGCTGAAGCGCTGCCGGGTGATCACCATCATTCACGACCTGCGCTCCCACCGTAAACAGAAAATGGCGATTGACCGTGAAATGCGGTCACTGAATCGCAATGACCTGGTCATTGCCCACAACGCCGCCATGAGTGCCTGGCTGACGGAGCACGGCCTCACCATCGGGACGGTGAACCTGAATATTTTTGATTACCTGTGTGATTTTTCTGCAGCAGAACCGGTGGCGCTGGACACAGGGGCCAAGTTCCGGCTGGTCTTTGCCGGGGTTCTGGAGAAGCGCAAGAACGGCTTCCTGTATCAATTGGATGAACTCGATACCAACAACTTTTCCTGCAATCTATACGGCGTCGGCTTTAACCCGTCGGACTTGCCTGCGGACAGTATTATCGACTATCGGGGTGTGTTTCCCGCCGATGAGATCGTTGAACGGATCGAGGGGGAGTTTGGCATCGTATGGGACGGTACTTCCCTGGAGGAATGTGCCGGCAGCTTTGGCGAGTACCTCAAAATAAACAATCCGCATAAGACGTCCATGTATCTCAGGGCGGGTTTGCCGGTCGTTATCTGGGATCAGGCAGCCATGGCGCGACTGGTACGCGAGCGCAACGTCGGCATAGCGGTGGCCTCGCTGGCGGATGTCGATGGGGCGCTGGCCAATTTGACTGCCGCGGACTATCTGCAGATGCGAACCAATGCCCGGGAGATGTCCCGGCAGCTGGGTGAGGGCCTGTTTCTGTCGGCAGCCATGGGGGAGGCCATGGATCGGCTGGCAGCCGATGGCCGCCAGTAGCTAGGCGCCGGCTGCCGGTAGCTCTTTGGCGCACAGTGCCAGAGCAGCCTCGATGGTGTCATCCATATCGTAGTATTTGTAATCGGCCAGACGACCACCGAGTATGAATTTCTGTGCGTATTCCCGTGAATTCGCCAGACTCCTGTATTGCTCGAACAGGGCGTTGTTGGCGTCGTCGTTGATGGGGTAGTAAGGCTCGTTGTCCTTGCTGAACTCGTGGGGGTATTCCCGGGTAATCACGGTCTTGTCTTGTGTGCCGAATTCGAAATGTTTGTGCTCGAGAATGCGGGTAAAGGGGACGTCTTTATCGGTGTAGTTGATCACAGCGTTGCCCTGAAAATTCGCCCTATCGAGCACTTCGGTTTCAAAGTGCAGGCTGCGGTACTCCAGTGTTCCCAGTTCGCAGTCGAAAAACTCATCAATCTTGCCGGTGTAGAGCACCCTCTTGGCCTGGTCGTTCCAGTGCTGTCGATCGTCGAAGTAGTTGATGCCGGTCCGGACTTCCACGTTGTCCAATAAAGCCTCGGTCAGGGCGTTGTAGCCGCCGATGGGAATGCCCTGGTAGCGGTCGTTGAAGTAGTTGTTGTCAAAGGTAAACCTGAACGGCAGGCGCTTGATGATGAAGGACGGTATCTGGGTGGCAGGCCGGCCCCACTGCTTCTCGGTATAGCCCTTGATCAGGGTTTCATAGAGGGTACGGCCGCCAAGGAACAGTGCCTGTTCCTCCAGGTTAGTAGGCTCTGTGTCCCGGAATTCAGCACGCTCCTCCTCAATTTTCGCCCTGGCCTCTTCGGGTGTGGTCACCCCCCACAACTGGTAAAAGGTATTCATATTGAAGGGCAGGTTGTAGAGCTTGCCGCGGAAGTTTGCCACCGGTGAATTGACGTAGTGGTTAAAGGATACATAGCGGTTTACGTAGTCCCACACCACCTGATTGCTGGTGTGAAAAATATGCGCACCGTATTTGTGCACGTTGATGCCGGCCACCTTCTCGCAGTAGATGTTGCCGCCTGTGTGGCTGCGCTTGTCGATCACCAGGACCTTTTGGCCCGCATCGGTGGCCTCCCGGGCGAACACGGATCCGAACAGTCCTGCGCCAACAATCAGGTAATCGTAGCCATCCATTCAGATTTAATCCGTCGTCCGCTGCTCCCAGGCGCCCAATTATAGCTGTCCTCTGCAGGTGCACTCAGCAACAAATTTCCGCTGCCAGCCAGTTCCTCGTTTAAGGCCAGTTCTTTTAGGCGGACCAGTTTGTACTTCACTGATCAAGGTTCCCGTGCCGGGCCCTGCCCCTAGGTTTTGTCCAGAAAACATCAAATTTTGTGGAAAAAGATAAAAAATTACGGCTTGTCGAGTCGCTCCAAATTCCGTGGCGCGGGGTAGAATAATGTGACCGTGGTCACATCCGTTAAGATCGCGGTCACGCGCCGACCCAATACTTTTCCCTTGTGTTGAGTTAGCTAGGCGCAACGACAACATCCCCCAAAACAGGAGTTAGCAATGAGATCCAGGAAAACCCGCCCGATGTGGCGTGTGTCAGGTATTGCCCTTGCAGTCACCCTGGCACAAACCGCTATCGCACAGGATGCAGGATTGGAAGAGGTCATCATCACCGGCACGCGTCTCTCGGACCGCTCTGCGGCTGATTCGCCGGTACCCGTTGATGTCATCACCGGTACTGAAATGCGCGCCAATGGCTCGACTGACCTGCAGGACATGCTGCGGACCCAGGTGCCGTCATTCGACGTCAACGCACAGCCCATCAGTGATGCTGCCACGATTACCCGACCACCGAACCTGCGCGGCCTGTCGCCCGACAACGTTCTGGTGCTGGTCAACGGTAAGCGTCGTCACCGTGGATCCATTATCTCCTTCCTGGGCGGCGGTATTTCCGATGGTGCCCAGGGTGTCGACATCGCGTCCATCCCGTCGCTGGCCCTGAAGCAGGTCGAAGTCCTGCGTGATGGCGCCTCGTCACAGTACGGATCCGACGCTATTGCCGGGGTACTTAACTTTATTCTGCGTGATGATGCTGAAGGTTTCGAGGTCGTGGCCCGCTATGGCTCCACCTACGAGGGCGATGGTGACAACTACAACATCGCCGCCAACCTGGGTCTGCCCCTGGGTGACAGTGGTTTCATCAACATCACCGGCGAGATCAGGGACGTTGAAGGTACCGTTCGTTCCGTCGTCAGGAACGACGTAGCTTTTGCCGAGGCCAATGGCTACACAGCGGTTTCCGATTACCAGGTGATCAACACCTACACCGGCGAAGTGCCGCAGTACTGGGGCCAGCCGGATGTGGAAGACGATGCCAAGATCTTCGTCAATGCCGCTTTTGAAGTCAGCGACGCACTGGAGCTGTACGCCTTTGGTAACTACTCCGAGCGGGCAGTGACGGGTGGCTTCTTCTACCGCAACGTCGTGGGCGGCCCCAGCGGCCAGCGTGGCGGCGTTTACCGCGGGCCGACGGTCGATCCCGCCACGGGTATGGCCAGTGACACAGGTGTACCATCCGTCCTGGTGGGGGACTTGGACGGTGGTAACAGCTGTATCGACGGCATCCCGCTGGGCGGATCCGGCGGCGTTATTCCCGATGCAGGCTTCCTGGCCTCCGTTGCCGGTGACCCCAACTGTTTCTCTTTCATTGAAACCATCCCGTCGGGCTTTGTACCCCGTTTTGGTGGTAACAACGAGGACATGGCCTTTGCCTTTGGTGCCCGGGGTACCTTCAACGTGGGCACCGGTCTTAACTATGACCTCAGCGCCCAGCGTGGTTCCAACAAGACCGACTTCTACATCCGCAACACCATCAACGCCTCTCTGGGTCCCAATACGCCCAGGGACTTCGTGCCCGGCGGTCAGGAGCAAACCGAAACGGTTTACAACCTGGACATGTCCTACGGCTTCGAAGTGGGTCTCGCTTCCGAGCTGAACGTGGCTTTCGGTGCGGAATACCGGGAAGAAGAGTTTGACCTGTTCGCAGGTGATCCCGCGTCCTATGCGCTGGGCCCACTGGCGTCACAGGGCTTCTCATCCAGCTCGAACGGCTTTGGCGGTTTCCCCAACGATACGTCGGCGGAGCAGGACAACACCGCCTTCTACGTCGATGTTGAAACTGACATCACCGATCGCCTGACGGTTCAGGCCGCTGTTCGTTACGAAGAGTTCAGTAACTTTGACGATACGACCAACTACAAGTTGGCGGGTCTGTTCCATGTTACCGACGCCCTTCGTCTGCGGGCTGCTTTCTCCACCGGCTTCCACGCTCCGACCGCTGGCCAGGCCAGCATCACCAACGTGACCACCCAGAACGTACAGGGTGTGCTGGTTGACCAGGGCACGCTGCCCCTGTTCTCACCTGCGGGGCAAATTGGTGCTGACTACATCGAGGCAACCAATGGCGGTGCAGGCCGACCCGAGCTGGGTCCGGAGGAAGCCGAGAACTTCTCCATTGGTGTTGGCTTCGATATCGGTAGTTCAACCTGGACCATCGATTACTACGACATCGATGTAGAGGATCGAATTGCCCTGGGTGCCAACGTCGACTTCCTGGCGGCCCTGAACTACGCCGGTGGCGGCACTGACTACCAGACAGTCGGCGACGCGCTGACGGGCCTGGACCAGGCTGGCGTCATCAATCGGCAGGAGTTCCTGGGTCTGGACGACCTGGCCCAGTTCCGCTTCTTCACCAACAGCTTTGATACCCGCACCAAGGGTGTTGATATCGTCGGTAACATGAGCTTCGACCTGATGAGTGGTTTCTCCACCGTCACCGTCGCGTTCAACTACAACGACACCGAGGTCACCGACCGAGGCAGCATCAACCCCATCAGTGACGGCCGTGTCCAGGCTCTGGAAGAGCAGTTGCCCAATATCAAGGGTAACGTTTCCTGGACCCACACCCAGGGTAAGTGGCGTACGCTGCTGCGTGCCAACTACTACGGCAACTGGACATCAACCAGCAACGGTTACGATGTCGGTGCCAGCACCTTGGTTGATGCCCAGGTGTCCTACCAGCTCACCGACAACCTCGAGTTGACGGCGGGTGTGGACAACCTGTTTGACGAGTACCCCGATGAGACACCGAACCCCGGTGGCCTCGGCCAGCTGTATCCGGAGGACAGCCCCCTCGGATTTAACGGTGGCATGTGGTACCTGCAGGGTCGCTACGCTTTCTAAGCTAGCTATCAGCCCAGAACCACCCTCGGACCCGCTTAGCAAGATACGGGCCCGAGGGTGAAAGAACCCGAGTCGGAGCTGTATTCTGACTCGGGTTTTTTTATGGGAGCCAGTTTATTTTTGCACAGCGGCCCTCGCTAAATTGATGTCACTGGAACGATTAATGGTTTGCTTTACTGCCTTTTTATGACCGATTTCATTCGACTTGAATCTTCCAGCCTGGCCGTGACCCTGGGCAGTCGTGGGGCCAGGCTGGTCCAACTGACGTCCAAAAGGCATGGCGTAGAGCTATTGCTCGATAGCGACGGGTTGGCCGCCGAACTCATTGACCACTTTTGTATTGGCGGCACCGTGGGGCCCTACGCCGGTCGCCTGCGCTCTGGGCACCCCGACGCTGGGGAGTCGACGGTCTTGCTCCACGGCGGGGAAGCCGCGCTGCATCGGCTCGACTGGCGCTTGCTACACAGGGAAGGCGCTTCCCGTGCCGCCTATGTCACCTGTCTGGGAGATGGGGACGGCGGGTTGCCCGGCGATCGCGAGTTTGGCGTGGTTTACACCGTCGATGATGACCGGCTGATAATTGACTTAACCGCCAAAAGCAGCCGCGACACCCCCATCAGCATGACCAATCACGCGTACTTTACCCTGGGCGCCCAATCGGTCTGCGAGTTGTCACTCAAACTCAATGCCCAACGGGTGCTGGCGACGGATAGCTCGCAATGCCCCACGGGGGAGGTGTTGCCCATTGCCGGCACGCACCTCGATTTCACCCGTGAGCGGCCCCTGGCTGATGCCCGAACCGGACACCCCATTGGGCTTGATCACAGCTATGTACTGGAGTCCGCTGCTTCCCAGCCATCAAAGCTGTGCGTTGGCGCCCAACTGCAAAACCGAACCAACGGCATAAGCCTCACCGTTGCGACCAGCCAACCCTGTTTACAGGTCTACACCGCCACGCAACTGACGGCGCCTTTGACAGCCTGTAGCGCTATTTGCCTTGAGGCACAGGGGTTTCCCAACGGCCCCAATCTGAGTTTGGGTGAGGGCACGTCGATTCTGAAAGCAGGTGATAGCGTCACCCAGCGGATTATTTACCAAGTTGGGGATGCGGCCTGATCAGCTGAGCTACATTGCTGGTGCTGCCGCTACCTGACGAAGCGGCCAGGCTTCCAGTAATGGGACTCAGATTAAAAACCCCATCCTTTCCCGGTGCAGCATCACTTCATTGCAGCGCTGGCAAAGGTGATGTTGCCTCCAACCAGGGTCATTACCGTTTTTGCTTCGAGTATGGCGCTGGGTTCGGCTGTCATGAAATCGGTATCGAAGACGGTCAGATCGGCGTACTTACCCACGCTAATCGAGCCGCGTTCCTGTTCTTGAAAGGCACCGTAGGCGGGCCAGAGCGTGAGCATGCGCAGGGCATCATCGCGGGAAACCGCCAACTCGGGATGCCAACCAGGTTCCCGACTGCCATCAAGCCGTGATCGACTGATAGCGGCAAAAAACTCAATGCGGGGGTCCCCGATCTCAACTGGGGCGTCAGACCCGGCAATAATGCGCAGCCCCTTATCGAGCAGTGTCTGCCAGGGGTAGGCATATTCCAGCCGCTGGTAGCCCAGCCGGTCCGGCGCAAAATTCAGGTCACCTATCGCGTGACTGGGCTGCATGGAGGGGAGTACCGACATTTCTACCAGTCGCTGCTGATCCGAGGGCGGAATAATCTGGGCATGCTCTACCCGCCATCGAATATCGTCGGTTTGCCAGTCTGAGGGATCAAGGGCAGACCAGGCTTCTTCATACCAGTCCAGGGTCTGATTGAGAGCGCGATCACCAATGACATGGGTCATGATTTGAAAGCCGTCCTGCAGTGCTTGTTCCAGCACCGGCATCAGAACCTCTTTGGTTGTTCTATCCATGAAGCCCCGGGTATCGGCATCGGCGTAGGGTTCGAGTAGCGCCGCACCTCGTGAGCCCAATGTGCCGTCTATGAAAACTTTGATGCCCCGAAGTTCGAACATCCCATCCTCACTGCGCTGGCGTCCGTATTCAAAAGCTGATGCCGCTTCGCTGATCGGCGCAGCGATGTATACCCGGTGCGCCATCTGGTTCTCTTCGTGTAACTCGCGCAGCAGCCTGATCAGACGTAATGACATGCCGGCGTCGTGGGTCTGGGTCCAACCCATGGAGGCATTGACCGCCATGCCGCGGCGCAGGTTTTCCTTGAGGTAGGCGTCGGTCTCGGAGGGGAGAACCGCGCGAAAGGAATCCATGGCTTTGCCGAGTACATAGCCCGTCAACTGGCCATTATCATCCCGCTTGAACTGCCCCCCGACAGGGTCGGGCGTGGCGTGATCAATACCGGCGAGTTCCAGTGCGCGGGTATTGACCAGTGCTGACACGCCATCGGCGCGAGGCAGGTAGAGTGGCTTATTCGCAGTAAACGGGTCGACATCGTGACGGGTAAGAAAGCGTTGCTGATCGGTCCACTCCCGCTCGATCCAGCCACGCCCCAGTATCCAGTCGCCCTCCTTGACTGTGCGGGACCAATCCTCAATCCGAGCCACTGTCCCCGCCAGAGTCGGAATGCCGAACAAACTCAGACTGCGGGTTCTCCGGCCAATCCCCTCAAGGTGCTGATGGCCGTCGGTAAAGCCGGGATAAACGACAGCGGCCGGCAATTCAATGATGCGTTGTGCCCCGCATAGCCAGGGAGCGGCATCGGTTTCCTGGCCGACAAAAACAAGTCTTCCATCCCGTATGGCGAGGACATCGGCGGTCGGTCTATCGGGATCTGCTGTGTAGATGGTCGTATTGCTAAGCACCAGATCCGAGGTTTCACATTCCTTCGCCTCGTTACTGTGGGCTGAGGTATGCAATATCAAAAGAAGAAAAGTGAGCGGCAGGGTGCGCATCAGGATCACGGGTGCTCCTCGGAAAATCTACAATCAATGCCCAGCGTTGCGTGACGCAGCAACTTTCAAATCATCCTAGCAGGCAATCTCTCAGCCGGGTACGCAGTGGCACGAGGCTAACTTGCACGGCAGCATATACCGTGAGCCGCAGCCTCTGTGGCAATACAGCGCTGCACCTCGGAGTAAAGATAGTGCCAGCAAGGCACGGGCCACTCGTGGGGCGAACAGAATCCATAGATTCAAGTGCCGGTTTCGGCATGGGGGTGGATGGCAAACCGAACGCCGGTGTTACCGAAGTACTGACCGTGCACGGACTGACAGGTAGGAGGTGGTAGCTACGGGTGGACTTGAACCACCGACCCCAGCATTATGAATGCTGTGCTCTAACCAGCTGAGCTACGTAGCCAC
>JAAXJC010000055.1 GCA_012270045.1 Luminiphilus sp. | reverse complement strand
ACCGGGGCCTGCTCGGCAGGCGCCGCAGTCTCGTCAGTGGCAGCCATCGGGTCATCGGCCTCTGTGGCCTGCTCGCCGCAGCCGACCAGAACAGCCAACCCGACGATTGCAATAAATAGTTTGCCTGGGTCAAACACGACTTACCCCTCGTTGTCTTCTTTCTTGGAAATCTCCACCCGCACTCCCTCCCGGAAGGCATCGACATCGATGGTCTCGCCGACCTTCATATCCCGAGGAGTCTGTTCCAGTACTACCTCCTGCTCCTGCGTTGGGTTGCTCTGCGGCTCCTCGATTTCCACCTCGATCACCGCTGTTTCAGGAGTAGCGGGTGTCTGCGGGGTCGGCGGCGCCGATGGTTCACTGGCGTCTGGCGTCTGCTCGCCACAACCTGCCATCAGGGTGAGCCCGAGGGCTGCGAGGAGTAATTTGCTTGGATTCGGCATGACCTACCTCTTCTTTTATAAGCTGTTATGACTGGGGGCTGGCGCTCCGTGCTGATCCACGGCTTCAGTCTACGCGGGCCAAGTGAACACACTCCTGGTGGCATGCCGCGGGGAGGTACAGCGCGACTGCCACCAGGCGTTCTCTGGCTGACTCTCTGTTCCCTCAGAGATGGATCATGGATACCAGTTCCCCCAGTGCCCGATATCCACAACTCAAGATTAGTCGGCTGCTGACGCCGGTGCAACTACTGTCCGGCAAGATTTTCGGCTCAACCGCCCGCCACAGAGAGGCACCCCACCAGGGTCAGAATGCCAGCACCGTGACCCGCCACCACAGCATGGGTTAGGGTGTCACGCAGGTTGCTGTGGTCAGGTATAAGGGAAGGGTTAATGGCAGGGTTGGAACAGTTCTCCCAGCAGTTTGTGGAACTGGTCTGGGGCACGCCCCTGGTGGTGTTGTTACTGGGCGGGGGCTGCGTGTTCCTGGTCTGGTCCCGGGCCCTGCCCTACCGTCATCTGGGCCACGCCGTCGACATTCTGCGGGGGCGTTACGAAACCCCCGATCGCCCCGGGGAACTGTCCCACCAGCAGGCCCTGGCCGCCGCCCTCTCCAATACCATGGGACTTGGCAATATTGCCGGCGTCGCCCTGGCCATTGTCGCGGGTGGCCCCGGAGCGGTGTTCTGGATGTGGATGTCCGCGGTCATCGGTATCGCCACCAAATTTTTCACCTGCTCCCTGGGCATCATGTATCGGGGCAGGGACAGCCTGGGCCAGCTCCAGGGCGGGCCCATGTACGTCATCCGCGAGGCACTGCCCCGCAGCTGCTATCCCCTGGCGGTGCTGTTTTCCCTGGCCGGACTGATCGGCACCCTGCCCATGTTCCAGGCCAACCAGCTCACCGCCCTGATTGGCGACGCCGTGTTCGCCGGACAACCCCCCGGCTGGGCGCCACCGGTCACCGGACTGCTGCTGGCGGTACTGGTCGGTGCGGTCATTTTCGGCGGCCTGCCCCGGGTGGCCCGGGTTGCCGTCGCCGCCCTGCCCACCATGGTCGTGGTCTACCTGGCCATGACCCTGTGGATTGTCATCAGCAACCTGAGCGCTGTGCCCGGGGTGCTGGCGGATATCGTCCGGGAGGCGTTCCAGCCCACCGCCATTGGCGGCGGCGCTCTGGGCGTCATATTGATTGGCGTCAGTCGGGGCGCTTTCTCCAATGAGGCCGGTGTCGGCACCGAGGTGATGGCCCACGGGGCCGCGCGCACCGATGAGCCCATTCGGGAGGGCTTGCTGGCAGCCCTCGGGCCGATTATCGACACCCTCGTTGTCTGCACCTGCACGGCGCTGGTGATTTTGCTGGCCGGTGACTGGCAGAACCCGGGGCAACTCTCGGGCATCACCCTGACCGCCAATGCCTTTCGAGCGGAAATGGGCCTGCCGGGCCTGATCGCACTGGGCTTTGTCGCCCTGATTCTCAGCACCACCACCATGTTTACCGGCTGGTATTACGGAGCCAAGTGTTTCGGTTTTCTGGTGGGCGCCCAGTGGCAACCCTATTTTCGCTGGTTCTTTATTGCGGCGGTGGTGTTTGGTGCCACGGTCAGCATTGACGTGGTCTTCAACCTCATATCAGGCAGCTATGGCCTGATGGCGATACCGACCATGGTCAGCACCCTGCTGCTGGCACCCCGGGTCATGGCCGCGGCCAGGACCTACTTCGCGGCCCTGTCTACCGCCGGCAAAGGGTCTCTCTAATTGTGCACAATTAAGTGACTGGCATCGCTGGCGCGGGGCAGCGCCGGCCTTGGGTAGCGGGTACAGGCGGGATCGGATGACATAACCACCCTGGCGCCCTCCACCAGGGTTACAAGCCCTCGATAATCTCCCTCAGCGCCGCCAGGAATTGGGCCCCCACGGCACCGTCGATCACCCGGTGATCACAGGACAAGGTCGCGTTCAGCACCGTGGCCACCGCCTGTCCGCCATCCCGCACCACCACCCTGGGCTCCGCCTTACCCAATGCCAGAATAGCGCCCATGGGCGGATTGATGATGGCGGTGAACTGGCTGACGCCGTACATGCCCAGGTTGGACACGGTGAATGAACCACCGCTGATGTCCTCCTTGGTCAGGCTACCCGAGCGAGCTTTTTCAGCCAGGACGGCTGTCGCCTCTGCCACCCCTGCGGGGGACAGGCCATCGACATTGGCAATGGTGGCGGGATAAAGCCCGTCATCGGTGGCGATCGCCACGGCGATATGCGCCGCCTCAAACTGGTGGATGTCGTCGCCCACCAGGTTGACGTTAACCCGGGGCTCTTTCATCAGGGCCTGGCCGACACACCACACCAGCAGGTCATTGACCGAGACCTTGGTACCGCCGTCCTCGTTGAGCCGGGCCCTGTGAGCCATCAGGCCATCGATGTCGTATTCCGCTGTCAGATAAAAATGGGGGATGGACTGCTTGGCTTCGGTCAGCCTGCGACCGATGGTACGCCGGGTTGCCGACAGGGGAATAACCTGCACCCCGTCCGCCCCATCACCTCCGGCGGCGGCGCGAACGTCATCATCGGTGATCCGGCCACGACGACCGGTTCCGGTTACTGTGCTGAGGTCAACACCCAATTCGTCCGCCAGCCGGCGTACCGACGGTGACGAGCGGGTATAGGCCTCGCTGGACTGGCCAGCTGTCTTGGCAGGGGCAGCTGCAGGGGCCTGGTCGGCGGGTGCTGTGGCATCTCCCTGAACCTCACCGCCAGAGTAGCTGGCAATGAAAGCGTCAACATCGGCATCGCTCACCGAAGCCGGGGCAATGACACCCAACAGGGCACCGACCGGATGGGCGTCCCCGGGCTCGGCCAGCACCCGACGCAGTACACCGTCCACCGGGGAATCCCAGACATTGACGATTTTGTCGGACTCCATTTCGAACACTTCATCACCCTTGGCCACCGCATCCCCGGGGGCCTTGTTCCAGCTGGTAATGGTGCCTTCGACCATTTCGATGCCCCACTTGGGCACCGCGATCGGATAGATATCGCTCAAAATTTGCGTCCTCGTTGTGCTGCTGTCAGCTGAGTGTGGCTTTGATGGCCGCCTTGATCTTGTCCCCATCGGGCAGGTACGCCGCCTCCAGCTCCGGCGCAAAGGGCGTTGGGCTGTGGGGCGCACAGACCTGCTTAACCGGACCCTTGAGGCTGGCGAAGGCCTTGTCAGCGGCGAGCCCGGCGATATCTGCGGTCAGACCGCAGCGGGGCGGCGCCTCATCCACCACCACCAGGCGACCGGTCGCCTCCACCGACTCCAGTATGGCCCCTTCATCCAGGGGTGATGTGGTGCGGGGATCGATCAGGTCGCAGCTGATGCCCTCCTCCGCGAGTTCGTCAATGGCCGCCGCCGCCTTGGGCACCATCTGGCCAAAGGCGACCACCGTGACATCGTCACCCTCCCGGACAAAGGCCGCCTCACCAAAGGGGATGGTGTAGTGTTCGTCAGGGACTTCGCAGGCCTCCTGATAGAGAATCTTTGGCTCGAAGAACAGCACCGGGTCATCGTCGGCTATCGCCGACAGCATCAAGCCCTTGGCATCGTAAGCGTTGGAGGGCACCACCACCTTGAGACCCGGAAACGAGGTCATGATCTGGTACATGGCCTGACTGTGCTGGCCGGCAGCGCTGAAGCCGCCCCCGGCGGAGAAGCGAATCACCGCGGGGCAGCGGCTCTTGCCGCCAAACATGTAGCGGAATTTGGCCATCTGGTTAACGATCTGGTCCATGCACACGCCGATGAAGTCCGCGAACATGATTTCCGCCACCGGGCGCATCCCTACCAGGGCCGCCCCCGCCGCAGCGCCGACAATGGCCGACTCGGAAATCGGTGTATCAATGCAGCGGTCAGGCCAGCGGTGATAAATCCCGGTGGTGACGCCAAAGACGCCCCCCACCGCACCGACATCCCCGGCACTGCCGTTGCAACCGGCGACGTCTTCGCCGATGACAAAAACCGATTCATCCTGCTCCATGGCCTGGTGCAGGGCTTCGTTGATCGCATCGCGCATGGTTTTCTGAGCCATGACCCTAACTCCTCAGGCGCCTGCGCCGTAGTTGATGTACACGTCCTCGGTGACCTGTTCCGCCGTGGGTCGGGCCGCAGCCTTGGCTTCGGTCACCGCCTGTTCAATCTCTGCCATCACCTCGGCGTCAATGGCATCCAGGGTTGCGGCATCCAGCTCACCGGTCTCTGCCATACGCGCCCGGAAATTTTTCAGGCAGTCATGGTTCTCCCGCAGGTCATCGAGCTCGCCCTCGCCCCGGTAGTGCTGGGGATCCCCGACGAAGTGCCCGTGGTAGCGGCCCTGTTCAGCGAACACGCCTGCGGGGCCGTTGCCCGCCCGGGCATGCTCTATGGCCTTGCCGGCGGCCTCGTAGACGGCGAAGAAGTCCGCGCCGTCGGCGACAAACACAGGGAAGCCGAAGGCTTCGGTGCGCGCCTTGAGATCGTCGCAGCCCACGGCGTAACTGATGTTGGTGTGCTCCGAGTAATAGTTGTTTTCAATGACGAATACCGCCGGGGCCTCCAGTACCACCGCCATGTTCATGGCCTCAAAACAGGTGCCCTGGTTGACCGAGCCGTCCCCGGAAAAGGACACGGCGACCTTACCGTTTTTGCGAATCTTGGCGGCCAGGGCCGAGCCCACGGAGATCGGCGGCCCGCCCGCGACAATGCCATTGGCACCCAGGATGCCCCGGTCGATGTCGGCGACGTGCATGGAACCGCCCTTGCCCTTGCACAAACCCTCGGATGAACCGAACAGCTCCTTCATCATGCCCGCAACTTCCGCACCCTTGGCAATGCAGTGGCCGTGGCCCCGGTGGGTGGAGATGATGGTGTCGCTCTCATCGAGGTGCGCGCAGACCCCCACGGCATTGGCTTCCTGACCCGTGTACAGGTGGGTAAAGCCGGGAATCTGTCCGTTCATGATTTCGGCGTTCACCCGCTCCTCAAACTCACGGATGGTTTTCATCAAGCGATAGGCTTCGCTCAGGGTTTCCGTAGGGATAGACACGCGCACCCTCCTGTGGACTGCAGAACTGTTATTGTTTGGGTCACGCCGGGCGGCCTCGAGTGGAGTCAGCGACCGCCACCTGCAACCGCTGGCACCGGCGCCAGACGAACCTCAAGCTAACCCCTTCCCCAAAAACCGTCAACAGTGAATGTTTTAGCGTCGACAGGCCCTGCCGACGCCGGTGATCACCAGATTTTGCCGCCAATCCAGCTGCCCGCTGCCGGGGTGAAGAAGGACAGCACCACCTCGCCGTAGACCCCCGCCTTGAAGTAGGGGTCATTCTCCAAAAGCTGTCGGGCCTCCTCCCGGTCATCGGTGTGGTAGATGAAGCAACTGGCCTCGGTGCTGCCATCCGGGCCCGAGGCGACAGGGCCCGCGACCGCGATACGATCAAGGATGGTTTCGATGTAGGCGAGATGGTCTGCCAGCGCAGTCTGCCGCTGGTCGCCCAGGTCCTTACGGTCGGTGCAGTAGGCAATGTGGGGCATGGTGCTCCCTCCCAGGGAATGGTGATGTATGGATATCAGCCCCGGGCATCATGGCACCGGGGCGATCGCGGTCTGGGTTTCGAAAAATTCCAGCCAACTGCCGCTGGGGCTGCGCAGGGCAAAGGAGCGCACCTCACCGTAGGGCGGCATCTGCACTGTGCTCACGGGCGCCGCCAAGGCGACCCCCGCTGCCTCCAGGTGCGCCACCAGAGCGTCCAACCCCACCACCGGAAACCGCAGCATCAGCAGTCCGAGGTTGGGTGGCAGCGCCCGGTCACTGAAATCTCGCCCCTCCAGACCCTGAAAGGCGAGCAGTTCCACCGAGCCCTCGTTCAGCCCCCGGGGGTGAAGGACCCGGACGTCCCGGACCACCTCCCGGGCGAGATTCAGGGGCAACCCCAACACGTTCCGGCCCGACCCCGAGCTGGCGCCGGTGTGGCTCAGGTACTCCTCGAATCCCAACAGGTCGCCATAAAACCGCTGGGACGCGGGCAGGTCGACCACCACCTCGGTGGCATTAAAGCTGCGGCTGAATTCCCGCAGGTGTGGCCAACCCTCCAGGGGCGGCCGGTGTCGCTGGATCAGGGCGAAGGTGAGGCCGTCGGGACCCCGGGTAATCCACTCGGTCACTTCAAAGGGACCAAAGGTAAAAGTCACCGGATCGCTGCTGCCCTGCCAGCCCAGGCGCTGAAGCTGTAGACGTTTGGCCTGCAGGTCCCGTACCCGCATATTGATGTCGAACCAACCGCCGGTATCCCAGCTCTGGCTGTCGGGCCGGATCAGTTGCTCGCTGCCGGCAATTTCCACCAGCCGGACCATACCCGTTGTGGTGCCCGGGTTGCCCATCAACTGCTCCCGGGCGACACGGCCGGAGAGGCCCCACATGGCCAGTTGATCCGGGTCCATGGCACCACCGCCCCGGGACTCCCAACCCGCCACCTCGTCAAAGAACGCCACGTAGTTATCGAGGCTGCTGACGTTCACAACCGCCTCCCGCCAACCGTCAATCGTGAACCCACGGTCCCCGGCGGATACCGGCGCCGGCAGCAATTGCAGCGTGATCAAGCAGGCAAACAGAACCCCACGGGTCACCGCGACACCTCAAACAGTTCCACGGGAAAGCCGTTGGGCGCCAACAGGGTCGCCACCCGGACCCGGCCCAGCAGCGGCGTGTCCATGTCCATGGGTGCTGCAATGGGGGCCTGTCCCCGTTCGGCAGCACTGGTCAGCACACTGTCCAGGTCCTGCACCTGAAAGGACCACAGTCCAATGCCCCGATTGGGCAGCCGCGGCGCAACCCCCGGGTCGATGGGCTGCCGGTTCTGGTAGTCCACCAAAAGCAAATGACCGGTGGTGGCGCCCCGAGCATACAAAATGGAAAACCGGAACACGGTGCCATCGGGCACGTTCAGCGCCCCCTCCGAGCCGGCACTTTCCCAAATGCGATCGGAGCGCAGTTCGTAGCCAAGAATATCCACCAGGAAAGCAATCATGGCATCGGAATCCGCCACCACCTGGGCCGAGTAGGCGGGCCCGCCCAGGCCAGTCTCGGGATGCACATATCCCAACTGCGCCATCTGGCCACCGCGGTGGATACCCACGCCATGGACATAGTCGGGCCCATTAAAAATAGTTTCATGAATGGGATAGCGGCTGCCGTCGGTCCGGGGCACCTTGTATTTTTCGATGTCATTGAGGGCGCCGAAGCCCAGGCTGCGCACATGGGCATCGAGGGCCTCCTGATCGGCATTGGGAAAGCCCATGGAAAAGGGTCCCAGTTCCAGGGCGTCCCAGCTGGCGTGGATGTGGGGGGTATCCCGGTCCAGCACCAGTAGCCGAATGGCGGCGGCCATGGGCACTTCGTCCCGGTCCAGGCGGTACAGCTGCCAGTCCACCGACTCGGTTATGCCCCATGCCTGCCGCTGGGCTGCTTTCAGCGCCTCTGGCACCGGCAGCGGCCCCTGCACCGACATGCCCAGACCATCCCGATAGAACCGCAGGCTATCCTCCAGGGACGTGGTCGCGATGGTGACCGTATGCAGGGGCCCTGCTACCGCATCCTCGACCCGACTCTTGGGCGCCAGGGCGTCGTTGTCCGATGCTCCGGCGGGCAGCGCCATGACAAGGATTACCAGCATGACCAACCACAAAGGTTTTGGCACCACAGACTCCATACCGCCCCCCTAGATGTCCATTGCAATGATCACAGCTACGGTTTTATGGTGATGACCATACCATGCAAAGGGGACCTGCCCATGCGCCTGATCAGTTGCCTGTTGGCCGCCCTCCTCACCTGTCCGGTCCTGGCTGACGACCACAAACTGCCCGACACCGGCATCAGCGGCGTCTACGAAGTTATGGTCGGCGTCGAGGACGCCACTGCCGCCATCGATTACTTTGCTGCCTTTGGCTTCCGGGTCGTTGCCCAGGCCGATCTGGACGCCGAACAGGCCCGTGATATCTACGGCGTCAATTCAGCCCTGACCGCCTACCGCCTGCAGAACGGTGACGTGGACGCCCATGGACTGCTGCGGATTCTCCACTGGCAAGCACCTCTTGGGCCCGGTGTCGGCTTCGCCCCTCCGGAAACCGTGGGTGTGCGCATGGCGGTGATGCGCACCGAAGACATTTTCCGTATCACGGATGTATTCACCGATTTGAGGGATGGTGCCGAACAGCCCTGGCTGATCGCAGGTCCGGTTTATGACGACCTCTACAACGCCACCGAAGGCCAGCCTTCCATCAGCAATCGCAGGGTCGGCGTGCGGGAGATGGGTGTCTACGGCAGCACCTTCAACCATGTGTTCTTCCAGCGCTACGGCTACACCATTCCCGGTTACGGCACCGTGGCTTCGGATACGCCCCTGCGCACCAGCGAATTCACCCACCACGACTTTTTTGTCGCCGGGGACCTCAGCGAGGTCACCGCCTATTACGCCGAGGTACTGGGTTTCAGGCCAGAGAACGATACCGTGCTGGACGGTGCCTGGCAGCCAGGACCTGCCACCGTGTTCCAGATGGAACCCGGGCGCTCCCACTGGTACCGGGGCTTTGTCTCGCCGAACAATATCTGCGGCAAACTGAAGTTTTTTTCAGTGACAGGCCTGCACACCGTCGATGACCGCTCGGCGCGCCAGCGCCCCGGAGAACTGGGCATTACATTGCACTCCCTGTGGACGCCACGACTGGAAGCCCTGCATCAGCGCGCCCAGAGCTTCGGCCTGTCCGTGTCGCCCCTGCAGGCCAACGAGTTCGGTGAGCGGAGCTTTTTACTGCGGGGACCCGACGGCGCCACCTGGCAGCTCATTGAGCGGGATGCTCCGTCGCAACCCGCGGTCACCCAGTTTAATCTGGAGCCTGTTGATCACTGACGCCGCTGCGGGGATGCTCCCTGGAGGTTGCCCACAGTGCTGACACCGGGGTGATCGGCAACAACGGCCCCCACGTATGGCTCCAGACACGCCCCGCGGTAACCCATGCTGTATGCCAGAACGTTTTTCCGATGCCTCTGCTCCCTGTTGTGGGCCGGGCTACTGTTGTCGTCGCCCTCGACCATGGCGGACAAGGAGGACTGGATCGTGAGCGCCCACTGGGATGGCAAACGCTTCCACAACCGCAACGGTAGCGACAAACACCTGGGGGATATCAGTCGCTACCTGTGGACCAGCCTGTCCAATGAGGCGCCCTGGCCCAAGTGGGTGGAGAACCCCCCCGCCGACCCCATCACCGACCGGGTGACCTCGGGCATTCGGGCGACCTACATCAACCACGCCACGGTGCTGATCCAGATTCCGGGCCTCAATATCCTCACCGATCCGGTCTGGTCCAAGCGGGTCAGCCCGGTGACCTTTGCCGGCCCGAAACGGGTGCGGGCACCGGGAATCACCCTGGACGCTTTACCCGAAATCGACTTGATCCTGATCAGCCACAACCATTATGACCATCTGGATAGCCAGAGCCTGCGTGCCATTATCGGCCAACAGCGTCGGGAACCGGTGATTGTCACGGGGCTTGGCAATGCCGGCCTGCTGCGCAAGCTGGGCTACCCCAATGCCATCGAACTGGACTGGGGCGAGTCCCGACAGGTCGGTGACAGCACGGTTCATTTTGTCGAATGCCAGCACCGGTCCGGGCGAGGTGTACTGGACCAAATGAAAACCCTGTGGGGCTCTTTTGTGCTGGAAACACCCCAGGGCAATCTTTATTTTGCCGGCGACACCGGTTACTCACCCCATTTCCGGGAACAGGGTGAACGCTGGGGGCCTTTCGCCCTGACCCTGTTGCCGATCGGGGCATACCAGCCTCGCTGGTTCATGAAGGACATCCACCTCAACCCCGAGGAGGCCGTGCGCGCCCACCAGGACCTGGGCAGCCGACAGAGTCTGGGCATCCACTTCGGCGTGTTCCAGCTGACCTGGGAGGCCATTGATGATCCGCTGAAGGATCTGGCCACGGCGCTTACCGACCAGGGCTTGCCCGCAGACACCTTCTGGGTACTGGAGCCTGGCGCTGCAGCAACCCTCAGTGGCGGGCCGAGTCCCCAGGGCGAATATTGAACCGTCGGGCTTACCGGCGCAGGGCCTAGCCCGGCCCGGTTGCACTGTTAGCGGCCCAGGTCTGCAGTTCACCCAGTACCGGCCCCAGGGCCGACTTGGATTCATCGAGGGTCAGCCCCAAACGCACCACCACCAATTCGCTGTCTGGAATAACCACCACGAACTGGCCCGAGTTACCGCCGGCATGGAACGTATTGTCCGGGAGCCCGGGGAACATCCGCTGACCGGTATTGAGCCAGAAACCCAGGCCGTAATTTTCACCCCCGGCACCCACCCCAGGGGTGACAGCCAAACGCTGCCACTCTCGGGGCAGGCGGTCATCCCGGCCATGCCAGGCATCCAGCCACCACTGCCCGACCTGCGCCCAGTCCCGGGCGGTCAGGAACGCGAAGCTCGAACCCACCTGGATACCCGAGACATCGGGCTCGAGAATCGGCGTGTCCAGGCCCAGGGGCCTATAGACCTCCCTGTCCAGCCAGACCGGATAGGGTTCACCTCCAAGGGTCGTTTGCCACAGGAAAGACACCAGGTTGGTATCACCGCTGGAATAGGAAAACACGGTCCCCGGGTCATGGCGCTGACCCTGTGCCGCGGGCACGGTCCACATGGGTTGGTCCCCGTACAACATATCGGTGACGTCATCACCGGGAAAATAACGCTCCTCAAAATCGAGACCACTGGTCATCGACATCAGGTGTTTCAGGGTCATGGAGTCCGAGAGTCCGGCAAACTGCCCGGGAGCGACGCCCCGGGACGCCAGTCCGGCTGCCACAGTATCGGACAGGGCCATGCGACCGGCCGTCACCTGCAGGCCCACGAAGGATGCCATCAGGCTTTTGTTCATGGACCAACCCTGGAGCCGGGTCGAGGCTGTCACCGGGGCCGCGTAGCGCTCGGCCACCACCTGGCCCCGGTGCAGCACCAGGAACGCGAGGGTATTCCTACCGCCATCCTCGGGCTCAATGAAGGCCTTGTCACTGATGACCTCGAGCCGACGATCGGTGGTGACCTGCCCCGTAGAGGGCAGGTCGCCGGCAAGGCCAGGTGCCCGGGAAGTTTCCCCATTGGCGGCTGGGGCGAGATCGGCAACACCGTGCAGGGTACAGCCATAGCCGGGTCGGTGAGTCGCTTCAGCGTAAGCGGTCAAAACCCGGGCCGACGCGGAGTCGGCACCCAGCTCGGTGGTCAGGAAATTAGAAAGCAAGGGCACGGTCGCCAGCCGGGGACGGACATCCTGAGCCAGCACAAAATCCTCGGGCAAACCGCTGACAAAGACCCCCGAACACAGCTGCTTGGCCGCGTAGCCAACGCCAATCCTGCCCGCCTGATGAGCGATAAACCAAACCACACCCACCGCGACCAGTGCGGCCCAAAAAATCTTACGCATACGACCTGACCTGTCCTCTACTGCCACCCCGCCCCCTGCGCGGTGTCCGGCGGCAAGCCTGCCACAGAACGCGCGTTGCTTCCCAATCATTTGTGCCGGCCTCAAGGCAGGTATCCCGGCCAACGGGCCTGCACCGGAGTCTGGGGTGAGCAGTGAACCCAGGGTGATTAACCCCTGACGCCGAACGGGGTCAAAGGTGGCTGGGGGCACCCCAGCCGCCGCTGGCCCCGGGGTGCTCGGGGCGCCCTGCCCTGGAGTGATCAGCCTGTCGATGGCGGCAGCAGCATATGAGCCAGAGCCAACAGGCCCACTTTCATCTGTTCACTGTCCCAGCGGCCGGCGACCCGGGTGGTGAGGGCGTCGAGAAACCAGGCGTTATGCAGGCTCCGGTCGCGACCCTGGGTCACGCCCTGGACCACCACCGCCAGCTGCTCATATTCCCGCTGCTGCGCGACTTCCCTGGCCCTGAGCCGGGATAACGCCTGGAACAGGGGTTCCGAAACCCGCTCCTGCTCGAGAATCTGGTCCAGCAACTGCACCCGGAAACGGGACAGGGCAGCCTGTTCCAGCGGCAGCAGTTCCCAGACCAGGCGATCAGACACGCCCGTTATCTCCTCACCCAGCTGCAGACAATGGTCCGACGACCACAGGGCAATCTCCGATCGCAGAAAGCTACGCTGGTCCGCCGACCAGCCGAAACGGAAACGACCCATCTGCAGGGCACGGTCGAACACCGACTGAAGGGCCGAGGCAGATGCCGTACCGGTGACTGGCTGGGACGTTCCCCCCACCCGGGATCGACCAGATCGGGGTTGGCGCAGGGTTTTTGTCGACTGACTCATGGCTTGGTGCCTCTGTGTTCGCTGTAACCGTCACCGAATCCGCTGTCCCGCGTCGGGATTTGCTGATCCTGTATCCGGTTACGATGTGTTAGCTTGGATTTGACAGAGACATCATTACCTCGGCGGAAACGGGGCGCTGTGCCCTACTCGCCACGCTATTGTCTTTCGACGCCACAAAGCCGGCCGCAGGGCCAGCCACTTTTAGGGGGGTAAATGGCGCTGGAAACCCACAATGTGCTCGCTTCCCAACTGCGTATGGTGCTGCGCTGGCTGGAGGCCAATAAAGAAGACCCGACCGATCACTTCAGTCGCCACGGACTGGACGTCAGTCGGGTCAGCGAGCCGCGGGAACGCTTTCCGGCGGGGGCAGTGGAGGCGCTACTAATCGACCTCCGGGACAGCTTCCAGCGACCCTGCCTGGGCACCGAACTGGCCGCCCACCACAGGCTCAACGATGCCCATGCCCTGGGTATCACCATGATGGCGTCGGACAACGGCCTTGAAGCCCTGGAGCGGGCCATCCGCTATCAGAAAATCATGTCCACTGCGGCCCGCTTTGAGCTGCCACGGGAGGGCGGCAAGGTTGCCCTGGAACTGCATCACAGCGCCTTCCTGAACGTTCTGGATGTGCTTGAACCCTACTTTTTCGGGATTATCTGGCGCTGGGTATCAATTGCTGCTCCCCCGTCGCTGACACCCCTCGCCACCCGGCTTACCGTAGCCGAGCCCGCCAACGACTGCCTGTCCGAGGCGCTGGGCCTGCCGGTCACCTGGGGCGCGAAGCGCGCCGCCATGATCTTCGAAGAATCGGCACTCATGGCACCCTGGCAAATGAGCAATACCGAAATCGTGCGCGCCAACGAACCCATGCTGGACAACCTGATTCGGGGGCTGAAGTCTGGCGATGTGGCGGCCAGCGTGCGCCTGCAGCTACTGGATGCCCTGGATGAGGGACTGCCGTCCGAGGATCAGATTGCCCAGACCCTGCACATGAGCGCCCGGACCCTGCAGCGCCGCCTGAAGGCTGAAAACACCACCTTTGGTGAAGTGGTGCAGCAGACCCGCCTGCAGCTGGCCCAGCAACTGCTGGCCTCTCCCGACATCACCGCCACAGAGGTGGGACTGGCCTGTGGCTTTGCCGATGCCTCGGCCTTCACCCGGGCCTTCAGACGCTGGACCGGTACCACGCCCAGTGACTACCGGGACAAACAGCCCGCCGACGGGGACAGCGCCGCCGGCAAGGGCGGTTGACGGGTGGCGATGGTCTGTCGCCGGGACCGTTGAGCTCTTAGTCAGCGATAGATGTGGGCGGAGTAATACGCACCCGCGTCACCGGCCTTCAGTCAGGCACCCGCAGCACCACCAGTTTGCAGCGGGAGCCC
>JAAXJC010000069.1 GCA_012270045.1 Luminiphilus sp. | reverse complement strand
CCTGTCTCCGCCATGGCTGGGTTGGGTACTGCCAACGATAATTCTGACGCCTGTGATTATCTGGTGGAGTCGCAAGGTAAGGACCTAGCCCGATCCTGGGCCTGACATTGGGCTCTGTGCGTCACAGAGGCTCTGCATCTGGGCGATCGCTGTGCTGGCGACAGTCCCGGCATCATGCTGAGACTGGTTCTAAATGGGTGCGATGGACATAATTGCGGAACAGGAAGCCGCCATAGGAATTGCGCGTTATGAAACTGGCCGTGTTCACCACCGGTGGAACCATCGACAAGATTTACTTCGATCAGAAAAGCAATTACGAGGTGGGCGATGCGGTCGTTGGTCCATTGCTCCAGAGCATGGCTGTTGGTTTCGATTTTGCGGTTGAAGAACTCATGAAAATCGACAGTCTCGATATGACCGATGCCCAGCGCTCACATATCGTCGAGCGGGTCAGCGCCTCGCCACTGCAGCACGTGCTGATTACCCACGGCACGGACGGCATGATAGAGACGGCCCGGGCGCTGTCAGGGGTTGAAGGTAAAACAATCGTCCTGACTGGCGCGCTGCAGCCGGCGGCTTTCGCCCACAACGACGCGGTTTTCAATATTGGTGGTTCTGTCGCTGCTGTTCAGTGTCTGCCACCGGGGTGTTATATCGTTATGAATGGGCAGGTGTTCACGCCGGACAACGTGGTAAAGAACCTGGAGGCGAATCGCTTCCAGACCTTGAATTGAAGGGGGGCAGATCCCAGGGTCTTGAAAATTGGCTTGTTGCAGCGGGTTCACCCGCACAGAAGGGATCTTTGCCCGGTCGCCAACGGTGCAGCTTAATTGCAACTGAAGTCCAAGCGCCGGGGGTGGAGAGTAGTGTTCCAGCAGTGGTTTGGCCTTGTCCTGTGTGATGAGAGTCCCAAGCTCATGGTTTTTAGTAGCCCTGCGAGATAAGCACATTACTGTCATTCGATATTGGTCTTTGCTCAAGTGACAGCACAGGCGTACGGTAATAGTTGCGAAGTGAGGGAAAAAGAAAGCAATCGGGGACCGGGAATACGGCCCACCCAATGTACTGGGTGAATCCACCCAGGGGTGGCAAGACACACGGCCCACCACCTACATCTGCTCCCCACTTCGCAGTTCTCTCCTCCTGAATTCTGTTCCTAGACCCACTATTGCTTGTACCAAGCTATGCGGTCGTCTTGGTGGGCGGCCAATACTGCCCGAGTAGCATCGAGTGCCCACATACACTTTTCAGATGCAAACCGGGGCTTGCTCTTACCGCTGCCCTACAATTCCTCATCCGCTTTTCTCCAGTGAGGGAGGGACTGAATTGTGCGAAGGGTAACCAGTTCACCCGCCCAGTGCTGACGGCATCAGTGCTTTCCTGTGACGGGGCTCGGTTCCCTTGATAGATTGGAAGTTTGGATTCGTGCGTGGGAGCGACAGCATTGGATTGGAGTGAATTCGCCCATTGGGGTGACAAGATAGTTGAGTGGGCCACCGACTATCACCAAAATATCCGTCAGTATCCTGTTCGCGCCCAGTGCGCGCCCGGCGCAATCAGGGCCCGTTTGCCGGCAACGCCTCCCGAGCAAGCCGAGCCAATGGATGCGGTGATGGCAGACTTCGAGAATATCGTCATGCCAGGTATCACCCATTGGCAGCATCCCCGTTTTTTTGCCTATTTTCCCGCCAATGCTGCACCGCCCTCCATTCTGGCCGAGATGCTGGTGAGCACAATGGCTGTCCAGTGTATGCTGTGGCAAACGTCTCCGGCAGCAACCGAGATGGAGCAGGTCATGGTGGACTGGCTTCGTCAGGCTCTGGGCATCGATGACGGTTTCGCAGGTGTAATACAGGACAGCGCATCGTCAGCAACACTCTCTGCGGTACTCACCATGCGGGAGCGAGCGACTGGCTTTACGGGTAACAAGGATGGATTGTCGAGCAAGGGCCGGATCCGCATTTATTGTTCGGATCAGGTGCATTCCTCCATTGACCGTGCTTGCTGGATTGCCGGCATCGGCCAGGAAAATCTGGTCAAGATAGGTAGCTCCGGTAACTTGCATGGCTTGGAGGTGAGCGCCCTGAAAAGGGCGATAGCCTCTGATCGTGAGCAGGGGTTTTTGCCCGCAGGCATCATTGCGGTTACCGGTAGCACCAGCGTCGGCGCCTCGGATGACCTGAAGGCGATAACTGAAGTAGCGCAGGCGGAGGGTCTGTACACCCACCTTGATGCTGCCTGGGCTGGCGCAGCCATGATTTGCCCTGAGTTGCGCGAGGGGCTGTGGGAGGGCGTAAGCGACTTCGACAGCATCGTCTTCAACCCACACAAATGGTTGGGGGCCCAGTTCGACTGTTCGGTGCAATTTCTCAAGGACCCTCAGGCGCAATTGGACACCCTGCGCATACAGCCCAGCTATCTGGCGAGTCCTCACGACGATGTCACCAATTTTTCCGAGTGGACCATACCTTTGGGCCGACGCTTCAGGGCCCTCAAGCTCTGGTTCTTGATCCGAGCGTATGGTCTTGAAGGCCTGAGGGCTAGGCTGAGAAACCATGTACTGTGGGCCCAGGAACTGTGCGAGGCGATACGAAATACGCCCGGATTGCGCATTGTTACTGAGCCGGTACTGAGCTTGTTCACATTTCGTTGTGAGGGTGACGATGCAGATCAACAAGCATTGGTAGAAGCCATAAACGACGACGGCAGGATTTACCTGACCCAAACAGAATGGCAGGGCTCAAAAGTGATTCGTTTTCAGGTTGGGCAATTTGACACAACACGAGA